>CAMURE010000070.1 GCA_947097375.1 uncultured Candidatus Saccharibacteria bacterium | reverse complement strand
GAGATATTACAGCTGCCGCCGCCCCTCCAGCGCGTGCGTCAGCGTGATTTGGTCGGCGTATTCGAGGTCGACGCCGACGGGGATGCCGCGGGCGAGGCGCGAGATGGTGATGGCGAGGCCGGCCTCCTGGAGGTAGCGCTGCAAAAAGAGCGCGGTTGATTCGCCCTCGACCGACGCGTTGGTGGCGATGATCAGTTCTTCGGCGTTATCATGCTTGATCCGCTCAATGAGCTCGGGGATATGCAGCTGCTCCGGGCCGATGCCATCAATTGGCGAAATCGCGCCGCCCAGCACGTGATAGGTGCCGCTATATTGCCCCGTCCGCTCCAGCGCCACGATGTCCAGTGGCTCTTCGACCACGCAAATCAAGCGTCGATTGCGCGACTCGTCTTGATAGAGCGGCGACACCTCTTGATCATGATCAATCAGCGCGAACGTGACCGGACAGGTTTTGACGAGTGTATGCAGTCGGTCCAGCGCCCGCGCTAGCTGCTCGGCCCGTCTGGCGTCACGCCGAAGTACGGCATAAGCATAGCGCTCAGCGGTTCGTGGTCCGACACCGGGCAGCCCGCCAAACTCATCAATCAGCGTCGTCAGCGCCGCCGGCAAAATCGTCGGTTTCATTAGAACGGCAAGTTGCCCAGCCCGCCCATCAGCGGCTTCATCGTTTCGGCGGCAACTTCCTGTGCTTTGGCTAGGCCATCGCGGACTGCAATTTGGATCCAGTGCTCCAGCTGCTCGATATTATCGAGGTCAACCATCTTTGGATTAATCTTAATCGACTTAATTTTTAGCTCACCAGTGATCTGGACGACCACCGCACCGTCGCCGGCCTCTACTTCAATGATTTCTTTGCCGAGTTGTTTCTGGGCCTTGCGCAGTTGCTGCAACATCTTGACTTGGTCAAACGCCATAATTATTAATTCCTCCTTGAATTTACTTTTTCATTATACGCTATTTTTTCGCCAATTTGTAGAGGTAAAAGCGGTCAGCCTGCTCGGCGTGGCTATTGGTGACGATGCGCTCCAGTGTCCAGCCGTCAGTGTTCGGGTGAGCCATTTGTTCAGCGCGGGTGATGACGAGTGTAGCGCCCTCCGTGGTTGGTTGGTTGACGGCGAGTTTGTGTTTGCTATAGCGGGCGACGGTTTCGTAGAGCGGCGCTTCGTGCGGGTTGGCGACGAGAACGACGTTTTGCCTGCCGGCGATGGCTTTTTGTAGCAGTGGTAGGTCGGTGCTAAATTCATGCACTGCGCCCGAGAAATGGCGATACCCATTGGTAAAGCGGTCGAGGCCCGAGAGCACCATCACGCCGATGAGTGCCATCAGCATCAATAAGCCAGTGATGCGGGCGTAAGGATTGCGCGGGAACAGCGAATACCATTGATTGAGCAGCGCCTCGACGCCAACGGCTAGCAGGATAAATAGCGGCAAGATGATAATGCTGGTCATCGATGGCTGCAGCACCAGCAGCGGTAAACTCAGTAGCAGCCAGACGCCGATCATGTATGAACGCGCAGTGTGGTGGTGCTGGATGGTTTTGAACAGACCAAGCATGATCAGAAACAGCGCCGAAAAGTCGAGCACCGGTGCGATCTGACCGCCGACAACGGTTGGCTTGACCCAGAGATAATGATACAGCAGCAACCGCAAATTATCGACCAACGCCCAGCTGAGACTGTGAATACCGACCAGTGATTTGAGTAGATCGTGATGCGTTGCGGCGAGGAAGATTACTGGCGCGCTGGTGAGCGCGAGAACGATGATCGCTGGCAGCCACTTGACGCGATTGCGTTTGGCGAGCAGCGCGTAGCGGGTGTGTGGGTGGATGAGCGCTACCAGAAGCAGTGTCAGGTGAATATACCAAAAATACGGCGTAAACAGGCTCAGGCCAACCGTCGCAGCTAGTAGCAGTCGCCACAGGGCCGAGCCCTTAGCGCGTTGAACGATTAGGCTGGCAAAGAGGAGGGTGAGCGCGGCGTAGGTGATGTAGAGGATGTGCGGCGTGAAGCTCTGGGCAAAAAAGATCAATTGGCCGGTGACGATCATGATGACGAGCGACAGGATGGTGACATTAGGCTTGAACCAGCGCCGCAGCAGGAAAAACACAGCGACGGCGGCGATGAACGACAGGATGAGTGATGGCAGCTTGATGGTATAGATGGTGACGCCAAATACGCTGAATAACCCACGCTGCAAGAGGTGAAATGGCAAGTTAGTTTGAGCGAGCGAGCCGAGGTGACTCGGCGAGATAGCATTCGTGGTGCCAAGCGCCTCGATCTCTGCCTCGGTCACGCCACCAGGGGCATACAAGCTAGCGGCAGTGATAGCCGCGCAAAATAGCACAACCAGTGCCATATAGCCCAGCCAATAGCGCCAACGATAGACAGCCGAGTCGGCAAGTTTCCGCTTTTTCATTGATATTGATTATAGCACAATTCTAGTCATGCTTGCGATCGAGGCTCATAAAACGCAGGCGCTCTGGGTGGAAGTACAGTTGAATCTTACCGACCGGGCCGTTGCGGTGCTTGGC
>CAMURE010000069.1 GCA_947097375.1 uncultured Candidatus Saccharibacteria bacterium | reverse complement strand
CGAATTACGGCGAGGCAGATCGCATTTTGACGCTATTAACGCCGCTAGGGCAACGTAGTGCTATAGCGCGCGGTGTGCGGCGCGAGAAAAGCCGCTTGGCGGGCGGCATCGAGCTGTTTGCAGTTAGCGATGTAGTGTTGCGCCGCGGTAAAGGTAGCCTGTATACGATTACGCAGGCGCGGCTTGATCATTTTTACCGCCAGATTTTGCAAGATTATGATCGCCTGCAATTTGGTTATGAATGTATCAAACTGGTTGAACGCGCCAGTCGCGACGTCGATATCCCAGAATGGTTTGAAGTGCTAAGCGAGACGCTGGCAGGCTTGGGTGAAATGGTCTCTTTGCAGTTGGTGCAGGTATGGTTTTACCTGCGCTACGCTGAGCTAACGGGTTATGAGCTGAGCTTAGTGAACGATGTTACTGGCCAGCCGCTTGATCGCCAAAAGCGCTACATGTACGATTCGATTGAACGAGGCTTGCGGTTAAGCGAACAAGGAGAGCTTACTGCTGATCATATTAAGTTTTTGCGCTTAGCAGCGAATAAATCGTTGCGACTGGTGGCGCAAATTGGCGGGGTCGAGCAGATATTGTCAGGTTGCTGGTTATTGGCTCGCCAACATGCGGGCGTTTAGTTGTTGAATTGTCCGTATTGCAGTGAAGCCATCAAAAACCAAAGCGTGTTATACTAAAACATAAAGAGTTAAGTGCTCGCGCTCACCAACGCAGAGAGGAGAAAGGAGACTTCTTGTGAGTCAAGCAAAAATGGAAGATATTATCAGCCTGTGTAAGCGCCGCGGCTTTATTTATCAGGGTTCGGATGTCTATGGTGGTCTTTCTGGTACTTGGGATTATGGCCCGCTGGGTGTGCATCTGAAGCGTAATATCATGCAGCTGTGGTGGCGCCGGTTTGTCGACGAGCGCGACGATATCTACGGTGTCGATGCGGCGATTTTGATGAATCAGAAGGTCTGGCAGGCGAGTGGACATGTGGATACTTTCGTCGATCCGCTGTGTGAAGACACGGTTAATCACCGCCGTTTTCGCACCGATCATATTCTCAAAGACAACGGCGTTGACGCCGATGGCATGACCATGGAACAGATGGATGCGGTGATTGCTGAGCGCGGCATCAAAAGCCCCGATGGCAACCCGCTGAGCGAGTCGCGGACGTTTAATATGATGTTTGAGACACAGATTGGCGCGGCGGCGGATGTTGCACGTCAGTCAATGCTTTTTGAGGGTAAAAATCTTGCGAAAAAAGTTGACTTCTCCACCGATGTGATCGATTTGGAAAATAAGACTGCCATACAGGGAGCGCTTCTTCGTGAGTATATGGATTATGTCAAAAATGATATATACGGCTATCTTGTTGAGCAAGAGAGGAATACTGTGTATCTTCGCCCAGAAACCGCCCAAGGTATCTTCACCAATTTCAAAAACGTCGTCGATAGTTTTTATCCAAATTTACCGTTTGGCATCGCTCAGCAGGGCAAGGCGTTTCGTAATGAAATTGCGCCGCGCGACTTCGTATTCCGCTCTCGGGAGTTTGAGCAGATGGAGATTGAATATTTTGTCAATCCTGAACATTGGCAGGAGGCGTTTGATGAACTGCTGGCGGCGACACATGCGTTTTTGGCAGAGCTGGGTCTTAAACAAGAGCACATCCACGAGCTGGACGTACCAGCGGAGGATCGGGCGCACTATAGCAAAAAGACGATCGACATCGAATACGATTATCCAATTGGTTGTGAGGAGTTGATGGGTATCGCCTACCGCACTGATTTTGACCTGATGAACATTCAGCGGGTCAGTGGCAAGAGTATGGAATACACCGTCAAGGGGACGAACACAAAATTTGTTCCGCACGTCATCGAGCCGTCGTTTGGTGTGGAGCGGGCGCTGATGGCGGTGCTGTCGGGCGCGTACCGTGAGGATGAGCAAAACGGTGAAAAGCGGGTGTATTTGGCGTTGCCAGAACATTTGGCGCCGGTCAGATTTGCCGTCTCACCACTGCTGAAAAATAAGCCAGAATTGGTGGAAAAAGCCCGTGAAGTCTACGCCCAGCTCGCCAAAGCTAACCCCGGTCGGGTGATGTGGGATGACAACGGCAACATCGGCAAACGCTACCGCCGCCAGGACGAAATCGGCACCCCGCACTGCGTGGTCATCGACTTCCAGACGCTGGAGGACGGCACCGTCACCGTGCGCGAGCGGGATACGACGGGGCAGAGGCGGGTGAAGGTTGAGGAGCTGTAGATACTAGACATGAAAAAGTAAATTGGTTTTGAGGAGTGAAAATATTGATAGAAAGTAGACCAGAGTTTGATAAAATCACATCGTTTGATGAGTTTAATAAATACTATTGGTATCGTGAAGAAATTTCACAGATATGCAAATCATTAGGATTAGAATATAGAGGTACAAAACAAGAACTCAATCACATTATTGAACAGTACTTTAAAGGCAATTTAATTAAGAAATCCCCAATAAAAAACGAAAAGAAGCAAGTTGAAAATATTACTTTAGATACGCCATTACTTGAATGTGGTT
>CAMURE010000068.1 GCA_947097375.1 uncultured Candidatus Saccharibacteria bacterium | reverse complement strand
CCTTAAACGCCTCGTCAATTTGTGCCTGCACCTTACTCATCAGCGCGTCAATCTCTTTCTCGACTCGCTTATAATCATCCTCGCCGAGTTCCTTGGCATCCTTCATCCGCTTGGCCTCCTTCAGGGCATCCTGGCGAATCGTCCGCATAGCAATTCGCGCTTCTTCAACCTTTTCGCTCACCTGCTTGACTAATTGCTTGCGGCGCTCCTCGGTCAGCGCTGGCACTGGCACGCGCACCACCCGTCCATCATCGGACGGATTAAAACCCAAACTCTGGTTGTCGCGAATCGCTGCCGAAATTGCCGTAATATTACTCGGATCAAACGGCGTCACCAGCAGCATCTGCGCCTCCGGCGCCGTCACATTTGCCACCTGGTTCAGCGGCATCCGCGTCCCGTACGCCTCCACCATCACGCCGTCCAGCATCCCGGCATGCGCCCGGCCCGTCCGCACCTTTTTCAGCTCGTCCTGAAAATGGCTAAACGCCTGCGCCATTTTATCCTCATATGGTTGTGTGTCAAACATATTTCCTCCCGTTATCTGTCATCCATTATAACAGACTAGTAGCAAGGTTGTCTGCTTGACTTATCTAAACATTCATGCTAAAATCAAAATGTTAACGTATAACTAAACAGAAACTTAGAAGATGGCCTACGATATTGAACGACTAGACTGGATTGGAAAAGACGGAGAGAGGACAAAGAGAAGACCAACTCCGCTTAACCCTGAGGAAATTGCAAAACGCAACAGTGGCTATAATGCAGACCTTTACGGTAATCTCCCGGATGGTATCAACAAGCCTACTGGCGACGTGAAAACACCAGGTGACAAAGATGAGAGTGATCAATTTTTTGATGAGGCTACCGCGATCGCCACTGAAAACAACGACACTCTTGATGCCGACAAGGAACACCCCAATGGCTTTAAGACCGTAAAAGTTGAATACGGGGGACAGGAATTCACCATCCGCCGTGCAGAAGACTGGTATATGGAGGAGCACCCCGAAACACCACGAGTAACCATTGAATTTCCGCCAATGCCTATTGATTACCTGGGCGTCACCGGCACTCACCACGTCAAGCTCATCGAGAGCGCACCCGACACGTGGGAATGTGTCATCGAAAACGATATTACTAGTGGTAACGAGCAAGACCTACCGCCCGAATATAGAAATATGCAACGTCCCCTTTCGCTGCATGAAACCCAAATCAAACATAGCATTCTCTCTCATCCAGGACTCATTGATCCAGAAGACCAAAAAAATCTCCGACGGGTCGCCGATCCTTATGCGGAACTAACCTCGCCAGAAGAAGCCGCGTGATATAATTATCATCAGTGATAACACAAATCAAACTATATCATTTTCGCTCCTACAGCCTCTATGAGACGACGCTCGCACCGGGCGGCACCGTCATCATTGGACCAAATGGTACGGGTAAGACAAACTTGCTCGAAGCGATATATGTCGCCCTCCGCGGCAGTAGCTTTCGTGGCAGCCTTGCTGACTGTATGCAGCACGACCAAACGCAAACCATCATCTACCTCGAAACCGATAACACCTCTCGACGCCTCCAGCTGCTCCGCACGGCTGACGGCACGATAAGCAAAGAATTTACGATTAACGATAGCCGCAGCAAACTCCTTCCCCGCAAACATCGCCTGCCGGTCGTTCTGTTTGAACCGAGCGAGCTACGACTCACTTCCTCATCGCCATCACGGCGACGGGATTTTCTGGACGGTATATTATCTCGGCTGGATGCTCAATACGAAGCCACTCTCCATGCCTTTCACCGAACCTTGTTACAGCGCAATGAACTACTCAAACACCCCCACGAGACGACCCAAAACTGGCGTGATCATCTGTTTGCCTGGGATATTAAGTTTGTCCAGTTAGCGACCCACATTGCCCAAGCCCGTGCTACATTCCTAGCTAAACATGAGGTGACGCTGAGTAGTTTATATGCAGCACTGGCGGGACGCAAAACAGCTTTTGCAGTTGCTTATCAAGCCAGTGCTTCACTTGATCAATACGAACAAGCACTTCTCGACCGCCTCCAACGTGCCCGTGACTACGAAGTCGCTACGGGCCATACTTCGGCCGGCCCGCACCGCGAAGATTTTACTATTTTCCTCCACAGCCAGCCAGCCATCAAAGTCGCCTCACGCGGCGAAATGCGCACCATTATGCTGGCCTTCAAGCTGCTCGAGCTGGAACTGCAAACAAAAGCTAGCCAATCGCGGCCGCTCATCCTGCTAGACGATGTCTTTTCCGAACTAGACGCAACCCGTGAAAAACTTCTCCAAGAAACCATCCAACATCATCAATTCGTGGTCACCACCACCGACGCCCGCCACCAGAGGGATGATTGTTTGATAGTCTCAACGCGCTAAAATCCCGCCAAAATGGCGGGATTTATCATGCTGAGCCAAAGTATGACGATGTTACTCGCTCACGCCCAGCTCGATTCGCCTAAACTGACGCACTACGATGTTCTCGCCGAGTTTAGCGATCGCTTCCTTGACGTGCTGCTCAACAGTTTTCGAGTCATCTAAGATATATGCC
>CAMURE010000067.1 GCA_947097375.1 uncultured Candidatus Saccharibacteria bacterium | reverse complement strand
TGCTCTAGTTCACCCAGCAAGCTCAGCGCCCCAGAAGCGTCGCGCTGCTGATACAGCTCAAGCAGGTTCTCCAGCGTCTCCGTGGCGCTCAGTCCCAGGTACTGGGCAACGTCCGACGCGCTTAGCGGCCTATTAGCGTCCGCCAATGCTGATAATTGATCAAGCATACTGATGCCGTCGCGAAACCCGCCGCGCGAGCGCTCGGCGATCAGCCGAGCAGCGTCTGCCTCGATGGTAAAGCCCTCTTTCTCGGCGATAGTCATCAGCTGGCGCGCCATGATGTCCACTGGGATGGGGCGAAAGAAAAATTGCTGGACGCGGCTGAGAATGGTAGCCGGCAGCTTGTCGGCGTCGGTGGTCGCCAGGATGAATACTACGTGTGCTGGTGGCTCTTCCAATGTTTTTAGCAGTGCATTGAAGGCAGGCTTGGACAGCATGTGGACTTCGTCGATGATGTAGATTTTCTTCGGCGCGGAAACGGGCGCGACTTGCGCTTTCTCGCGCAGGGCGCGGATGTCGTCGACACCGTTGTTGCTGGCGGCGTCAATCTCAATGATATCCAGGTGCGAGGCGTCCTCGTCGTACGGCAACTGATTGAGCTCATGTGCCAAAATCCGCGCCACCGATGTTTTTCCCACGCCGCGCGGACCCGTCAGCAAATACGCATGGGCGATTTTCCCCTGCTCCAGCGCTCGGCGCAAAATGTTGGTCACGTGATCTTGCCCCAACACCTCGTCCAAGCTGCGACTGCGATATTTGCGGTACAGTGCTTGACTCATTACTTATGTATTATAGCGCAAAGTGCGGCATTAGTAAGCTGTTTGGCGGTTGATTTGGAGACGACCCGCCGCGAACACACTCAAAACAGCGTCAGCTGCGTGTTAGGTATCTCAAGGTTGATCGCCCCTTGCACTGTTTGCGCTCGGTGGCCGATAAACTTTTTCACGTTATACGCCAGTAGTTGCCCGTCATATTCGGTGATGAGTACTGAGCCGATGACGCTAACAACCGTACCAGCTAAAACCTTACTCTCTGTCATATCAATCAAACTGCTGAGGTCTCGACCCTCAGTGTGAAAATAATCTTCGCACATGATGAGCGTTTGGTTTGGAAAATCCAGCCCCAGTTTTTGCTGAATACGCACCAATGCGTCAGCTAGGGCTTGTTCCGCTACCGTAGTATTCAATGGCTGCTTGATCAGCCCCAGTTTTTTACTGGCAGCCACTGTCTCCATGATGCCACTCAGACTAGCAATTCTCACCTCATATTGCCGGGCGATCAACGCTGAAGCAAACGTCTCTAGTTTCAAGGCTAGCCGTGCGCCCTGCTCTAGCAGCCGACGAATGCCGCGCGCTTCCTGCGAAATGCCGACCTTTATTACCTCTGGTGAGAAATATGCCAAATACAAAAAATGTGGAGTTTGATTGATTTTTTGCTGTTGCGCCGACACCGAATCAGCATGATAAAACGCTGGATTAAACCCGGTTCGGTTACGACATTTCAAGCAATTTTCATATTTCTCATCGACCGTTGCGCCGTCAGGGCAAACCTGGCTGCAGTGATTGTCAAAGTCCACCCAACCCGTGCAATATTTAGTCGAAACATCAAACGCCAGTGACAACTTCCGCCCCATAACATCACGGCGCTCAGTCTTGCCATCGACCTGCCACTGCAAAAATGGCCGATTCTCAGCGTCAAAGCTAGCGTAACTTAGTAAAAACCCCTCAGGCATAGCACAATTATACCAAAAACCCCTCAGGCATAGCACAATTATACCAAAAACCGCCCGGCAACTGCGCGGACGGCTTCAAATATCGAAATGCTTTACAGCGCCGCTTCGACAGCTGCCCAGGTGGCATCCGGATTGTCATCAGGGATGATGATGGTGACTTGGTCGCCGACTTCGATGCGGAAGAAGGTGACGCTGGCGAGCAGGATGCGGTATTCGCGGCCGTTAGCCTCGACATAGTAGACACCGTCGTGTTGCACCAGTGTACCGATGACTTGCTTGCGCGCCACCGGGCCGATTTGTTTGTAGATAAAGCTACCGTCTTCGGCGATGGTTAATTTCAAGATGTCGCCCTCGACCAGCTTGGATTTTGAGGCGTAGTTCGCCGGGATTGGATAATTCTTGCCATCAGGCCCCATCATCATCTGGCCATCAAACACACCCTCGATCACCTTGCCGGCAACATCGTCCGACGAGGTTTTCGGTGTGACGACTTGCCCATCGTCACCAACGATGCTAATCAGCAGCTCCTTGGCCGCTGCTAAGTTGGTTTCTGCTTCTTGGATGAGCGTCCTGAGGCGCTTAACTTGCTTTTCCGGTAAATCAGACATATGGCTCGCATTCCTTGTCTATTTTTGATAGTACGTGAGTGTAATATAGCACTAATTATGTGAGCGTGCAAGCCCCGCCGGCCTATTCGCATCGGCTAACGACTCGTCTTTCCACAAGGATAACAGATAGTCAGGTAAAAATGTGGTAATTTTTACCCTTGCAATCAAAATACCGCCCATGGTATGGGGCGGCATAATGATTTCGAAAACAAATTGGCGTCATGTTCAGAATGAAATTAGCTGAGCTCAACG
>CAMURE010000066.1 GCA_947097375.1 uncultured Candidatus Saccharibacteria bacterium | reverse complement strand
TCGCCAATGTCGCCGGCACCACCCGCGACGTCAACCGCGTCCAAGTCCGCTACCATGGCCAGACCATCGAGCTGCTCGACACCGCCGGCATTCGCCGCCAGGGTAAACAAGCAACCGGCATCGAAAAGTTCTCGGTCCTCCGCACCATGCAGGCCATCAACGAAGCCGACATCTGTTTTCTGCTGATGGACGTCAATGAATTAAACGTCGGACTAGACCAACGCCTGGCGGGCATCATCGACGAAGCAGGCAAGGGACTCGTCCTAGTGGTCAGCAAATGGGACTCCGTCGAAGGCAAAGACGCCTACACTCACGACGAGCTAGCACCGCAAATTAGCTATCATTTTAAATTCACACCTTACGCACCACTGATATTCACCTCATCAGTCACTGGTCAAAACGTCGCCAAATTATTCGACCTAGCCCTCGATATTTATAAGCGCCGCCGTCAAGAATGCAAGACCCGCGTCCTTAACGACCTCTTACAAAAAGCCGTCGCCGCTCATCCGCCAGCCGGCCTAAAGAACTCGCATCCAAAGCTCCGCTACATCGTCCAGACCGACACGGCCCCGCCGTGGTTCGTCATCTACGGCAGCAACCTCAAATTCGTCCACTGGAGCTACAAACGCTACCTAGAGCGCACCCTGCGCGAAGCTTTCAATTTCGCTGGCACACCAATTAAACTCAGTTTCCGCGACGAAAAACAGCTGAGAGCCAACCGCGAACGCGTTGCCCGCGGCCTGACACCGGTCACCAAGGCCTACAAGCAGGCCAAAAATGCCGAAAAATAGCTATTATACCACATTTTTGCTTAAATCTCATTGACATTTTGTTCTATTAGTGATATATATATATCAGCCTTTGACAGACCCCAATCTGTCAACGCGCTTCGTCCCATGGGTCGGATGTCCATGGCGGCTTGAGGTGCGGAACGGCCGCACCTCAAAGAAAGAATCAACATGATCGCGTTTGTGACAGCCTGGCTGATAGCCGGGGTACTAATAGGCTTGGTGGCGTCCTTCGTGGACGCCTGGCAGCTAGAGGGCGTAGCAGCCCTCTGGGACGCGGCAATAGCCGCGACCTCTTTCACTATTTTGCTCATCATGGGCCGGGTGTGGGGGCCCGGCCTCCGGGCATCAGACGATGATCCAGTCGGAGACTGGATTGTCGCCTCGCTAGCCCATACACCGGGGCAGCTGTTGTTGGGTAGCATCCTACTGTCTGCCACCCTATGGACCGGTTGGTCCATAGCACAGCAGTAGAGGCGAGGTGCGGGGCGGGATTGATGCATTTTAGCGTCTCCCGCCCCACTCATTCTTTTGCAATATACTTGGAAATATAAGGTTACTGAATTTATCCTAATAAGTTTCTCATTATTCAAACATCATCAACTGCATCTGCAGGATATCGCGCGTAATTTCATCCGCTCGCTCGCCGATCAGCACGATCTTCGCCGCTTCCTCGGGCCCGGCATGAGCGATCTGAATCTGCCGCTCGGTCGCCTCCACGTGCTGGCGCGCACCGTTAT
Source organism: uncultured Candidatus Saccharibacteria bacterium (assembly GCA_947097375.1). The sequence goes on along the minus strand of CAMURE010000066.1, from coordinate 1,073 downwards.
CATCGATAAAGCATCCCTTCATCCGCCGTAGACCATACGCCCTGAATAACTCCGGCCACATGTTTTCTAGCGCCGACGCCGCGATATTCATACCCGACACATCCAGCACCGCATAAGTCGGATTATCCGGCACCGCCAGCTCACCGTCGTACGTATCAAAAAACGCCAGCAGCCCCGACGGCGTGGTGATTTTACTGAGGTCAAACCGACCGTGCGGCGCGCTGAGCACCTTGGCGTAGGGTAGAGTACGCCGTTTTATTTCGTATTCAGCTCGCTCACTATAGTTCAATAAATCTTCCTTAGTCACTAAAATCACGTCTGCGGCTTGCAGTTCAATTTCGTGCGCCGGCTCAATCCCGCGCAAAATCTCGTGCGCATCGATCACGTAAAAACTCTGCATCAACTCATACTTATTGAAGATTTGTGCATTTATCAATTTCTCGACCAAGTTCATCGTTCGCGCCACGCCCGTCGCCTCGATGAACACTGGCGCCGGAGAATTGCGGCAAAAGTCCAGCAACATCCGGGTTAGCGCGTGCTTCGACGAACAGCAGACACAGTCGCCAGCCAGCGTCGTCACCATCTCCGCCAACCCTTCCAGCCGATAGCCGTCGATATTTTCGTTAGCATACTCATTTTCAATCACTCGCGCGCCCTTATAGTCACTTTGTTGCAATAAGAATTCCAACACGCTGGTCTTGCCGGCACCCAGCGAGCCGTTCACCAAATACAGCGGCACCTTGTCAACAACCGCCCGCGCTTCGTCAAACGCCGCATTAACACTAAATTCCAAATCATCATCGCGTTTCGCCATACATCTATTATACGTCATCACAGCCAAGGTGCTATACTAAGGCTATGAAAGTCATCCTGGCCCTTGGCAATCCTGGCGAAAAGTACGTTCACACGCGGCATAATGCTGGTTTTTTAGTAATTGACCAATTGGCGGCGGAGCAGGGTGTACAATTTAGCAATAAGCCAAAATTCTCGGCGGATATTGCCGAATTGAATATGTCTGGAGAAAAAATTCTCCTCGTCAAGCCGACCACCTATTACAATGAGGTTGGTATTTC
>CAMURE010000065.1 GCA_947097375.1 uncultured Candidatus Saccharibacteria bacterium | reverse complement strand
TCGGGCGTGCCCGCAGCTCAACATTCGGCAGTTGCGCTGAAAACTCAGCCAGCGCCCGCCGCATGTGATAGCCACTGGTGACCAGAATGACACGCTTGATGCCACGCTGCGCTATGATGCTCGCCACTTCTTGGGCATTCTGCTTGGTGGTCTCTGAGCGCTCATCCATCACTAAGCTCGCCACCGGGACACCCGCTGCTTCGGCCTGTTTTCTCATGGCGGCAGCGTTAGACGGGCCGGATTTATCGGCCGCAGCACCGGACAAGATAATGGTCGGCGCCCAGCCAGCTTGATATAATTTGACCGCCTCGGCCGTACGCGCTTCGGTGTCGCCGCCGCTGATAACGATGATCGCGCCCGCTTTTTGACATTGCCCCGAGTCCGGGCGCGGGCAATCTTTCAAATCATCAGGCGACAAATAATGGCTCAAGCCAACAATGACTGCAACTGCAATTAACACCAAGCCAATTAACCGATGAATCATCGCGTTCGCTCCCGTTCCACGCGTACCGCAGTAATAATCTCGTCCGCTGCCCGCATAACTTGTGCTTCATCGTTCAACCGCCCCAACGTCAGCCGCAGACTACCATCAATCGCCGTATCACCCAACCCAATCGCCGCCAAGACATGTGAGCGCGTCCCCGAATTAGCCGCACAAGCACTACCCGTCGCCACCAGCACGCCGCGCGCTTCTAATAAAAACACCAATCGCTCGGCGTCAACGCCAGGAAATGAAATATTGAGAAAGTTAACCAGTGATTTTTTCTGATCAGAAGAAATAATCATATCAGGAAATGCTGCCGATAGTTTTTTTGCCAACATATCACGCAGTCCTCGCAGCCGTTTTACTTCACCGCTGCGACGCTTGGCGGCTAGTTCCAGCGCCGTCGCAAAGCCAACCACGCCAGCCACATTTTCCGTGCCGCTGCGCAGCCCCGCCTCCTGGCCGCCACCGACAATGGTTGGCCGCAGCTTGACGCCCGGCCGCACCCATAGCAAACCAACCTGCTTCGGCCCGTAAACTTTTGCCGCCGATAGCGTCAACAAATCAACGCCCAGCCGCTTAATTTTCACATCCATCAGCGCTGCGGTCTGCGAGGCGTCGGTATGAAACATGAGCGGCGTCGACTCGCCATGTTCCTGGCGCCGCACGCGCTCAAGCCTCACGACTTCGGCAATTTCTTCAATGGGCTGAATATATCCGAGTTCATGATTCGCCAGCGCGATGCTCATAAAACTAACGTCTGGCGTCAGCAGTTTTTTAACGGCCTGCGGATCGATGCGTCCATTTTTTATCGGCGAGATAAGCCGAACGTCCGAACGCGCTTTTGCAGAATTGATAACCGAGCTATGCTCAATCGCCGAGATCAAACTCACGCCACCCGCCGCGGTAAACGCCAGATTGATCGACTCCGTGGCGCCAGCCGTCATCGCTAATTCATCCGCACCCACGCCCAGCACCCGCGCGATACGCGACTTTGCCTCGCGGTAGTCGCGCTTGACGGTGACCGCCGGTGCATATGGACTGGACGGATTAAAAAACTTCTCAGAAAAATACGGCTGCATTGCTTCAATCACCAACGGATCCATCGGCGTAGCAGCAGCGTGATCAAGATATATCATAGAAGATTTCACACCTACCATTATACCAAGCAGTCCAGATGTCGGCTACACCAACTGCCCAGTTTTCGGGTCACGGTTATACAGCTGACGCGCCACTCGTTCATGATATTCACTGACTGCTAGTACAAAATTCTGCAACTCCTGACCCTCGAGATAGCTATATTGGTAATTAGGCTGGATCTTTAAGATGCCCTTTGACTGCACCTCGTAGCGCGTCGTCAGTTCACGACGCTTACCGTCCTTACCCATCACTTCTTCATGCCAAATCCACGTCGTTTTATCAAGGTTAAAGAACGTCCGCCGCACGACATGAGCCGGCTTTTCGCCGAAAATTGTTGCACCAATTTCACTCTCCAGTTGAATTAATTCGCGCTCAGTCAGTTTTTTCAGCGGCCGATCTTTACGGGTAAGTCGCAGTAGTGAGCGCGTCGATTTCGGGACTTTTGGCGCCGAGGCGGCGTGAGCAGGCTTTGCCGATTGAGATGAGCGTGAAAGACGCGTGTTATCCGCCAAAACGAGACCAAGGGCTTTTTTGAGAATCGTTGGCATAAATCACCTCCTTTTAGGCTGCTCGTCTATAATTATTTCTATGATCCTTTGGCATGGTGTCAGACGCGCCGAGTGTTCTTGCTGCAGCTGCATTATAACCCACTCGATACGCTCCAATACGCTCACCAACTGCTGTAACGGTTCGCAACAAGTCCTCTAGTTTTCGCCATTCCTCTGGCGATATCGTCACCGACTCGGCCGCACCATCAACCACCTCGGCACTACCGCGCACCACCGCTTCGGATAGACGCGGCGCCACTCGCTGTGATCGCTCTGGGTGTGCTTGCGTCGCCAAATCCAGCGCTTCGGCCCGCGCCTTTTGAATCGACATCATTTCTGTGATTGGTCTTGGCTGCTGATTCATTATCTCTCCACGTTTACAAGCCAAAAAGTGTTACCGTGTTATCGGTCGCTGCCTTTTCGAGGTCACGAAGCACTAGCTTGCGCTCCGCCGCCCAATACTTCGCCACCAATTCCACATATTCTGGCTTATTCATCTTACCACGAAATGGCTTTGGTGTCAAGAATG
>CAMURE010000064.1 GCA_947097375.1 uncultured Candidatus Saccharibacteria bacterium | reverse complement strand
GCCATACGCAACTTCCCGACTGATCGCAGCGGATGAGCAGGGTTTTGAGCTGGCGGGCCGAGATGTGTTTATGGCGCAGCAAATCGCGGATCGCATGTGCCAAGTTATTGATTTCTGGGCGTGCTAAACTTGTGCCATTGACGATAATCTTGCCCTTACTGCCGCGGCGGAAAAATGCTAAATCAAGCGTATCGCCATGCTTCCCGGCTTCGCTATACCAGCTAAATTCAACTTTGTTACGATAACCATATGCGACATTGTCGCAATAAACTTCAATTTCCCCTGGTAGCGTGACATCATGCAGCGTAAAAGCATCGTCGATTAACTGCGCCTTATACGTTTGTTCAAGTTCGAGTGGCATAATTTGCCAGGGGCTGGTCGACAGATAACTATCTGGGTCACGTGGCTGGATACGGTCGGGGCTTGGCAAGATTACTTCCTCAACAACTGCTTCAACGAGGTGCGATTTCTTTTTGGTAATGCGAACAGTGACAGTTTCGCCAGGTAGTCCGCCCCATACAAAACATTTGCGGCCATCGGCCAGCGTCCCTAGTGCTTGCCCGCCGCCGACGATCTTCTCTAGTGTTAGCGTTTCGAAACTCTGTCGCTTCATCAAGAGTTATTATAACAGATTAGAAATTGCACTCCGGCACGCCGCCAAACCAACCGTTTTGCATATTGCGACCAGTGCGGCAGGTGGTGCCATCTGAGAGCGGCACCTTTATGGCGTAGCGGGTTGGCACGACACTGGAGGCGAGAGCGACGTCGGTGGCGACCAAGTACCAATAATCACGACCGTCGTGGTCTTTTGGTAGTTGCTTGATATAGCGTGGAATGAGGAGTGCGCCGAGCTCACCACCGTTACAGATTTTCATATTAGCAGTGTTATAAATGGCACAGGCGCCCGTCGGCCACGGGTATTCGCCGTTATCCGAGCGATATTTCTCGATCGCTTCCTTGAGCATTGAAATATTTGACTTGGTTTCGTTGTCGCGAGCGGTGTTATAGGCATTGCGCCAGACGAGGCCACCCAGCGTGGCGAGGATCGCGATGACCACGATGATGATGATAACTTCGACGATAGTAAAGCCATGCTGCTTATGCATATGATGATTGTAGCGCGTTTTGGGCTCGATCGCAAGGCTGGTAATTGCGTAATTATTATGCTACACTAATCCTTGGTATTGGGCCGTCGCCAAGTGGTAAGGCACCAGGTTTTGGTCCTGGCATTCGGGGGTTCGAATCCCTCCGGCCCAGCCATTTTACGAGTGAAATCGTAAAAATGATTCAAGCAAAGACACGTAATTATTCTAATTATTCTAAATCTCCTCTGGTTTCCGGTTCAATCGACGCCGTGCACTATTATGCCGGCCACCACAGGTAGTTCCTATATATAAAACTGATCTATAGTGGCCGACAATGTCGAGTCAAGCTCAACCTGCTCTAGCTCATCGACCCCAATATACCGCAGTTCACTGACATCTGGCGTGGTTGTGGGTGACGACACGAGGCGAACGTGGTAGGCGATAATGAGCACTGGGGTGTCGAACTTTTTGCTCCATGTTGGGATGATGATTGGTGCTGCGCTTGTGATTTCTATCTCGGTGCCCAGCTCTTCTCGGCACTCGCGCCGCAAGGCCTCGGCTATGCCCTCGCCGTGCTCCAGCCCGCCACCGGGTAAATCCCACGTATCGCTCCTCTCGCGGACGAATAGTAATTTTCCGTCATCATAAATCAGTCCCTTGACTGACACACGATAGCCGGCTCGGATATGTTTGAGTTCAGGCATGGTCATTCCTCCTACTTCGCCACTTGTGTATTTCGCAGGTGGTGATCGGGATGACGAACGAGGCGAGGCCGATGAGTGCGCCGTGCCAGAAATTGATCGGTGTGATGTGGAGGATTGTGCCAAGCGGGCCGAAGAAGACGAGTAGCTGCAACATCACTGATAAGCTAATGCCGGCGTAAAAACTGGCGTTCATGACCTTGAGGCGAGTGAAGATTGACTCGCTGTCGGAGCGGGCGTTGAAGGCGTTGGCCCACTGGCTGACCACCAGTGAGACAAAGGCCAATGTCTGCGCGTAGTCGTGCCCGTAATGCCTCTCGAAAAAGATGTAGACGGCCAGCGCGATGACTGACATGGTGGCAGCGACGATGACCATACGCCAGATCATTTGGTGGCTGAGAATCGGTGCGTCGGGGCGTTCCGGCGAGCGGCTCATGGCTTGCTTTTCGCCCGGCTCCAGGCCGAGCGGAATGACCATCGAGGTGTCGGTCACCAAATTAACCCACAGAATTTGTACCGGCTCCAGTGGCGTTTTGATGCCGATGAGCAGTGCGCCGAGCATGGTGATCAGCTCGCCAGTGTTAGTCGACAGCAGATAAAACAGCATGCGGCGGATATTGGCAATGATGGTGCGTCCCTCGCGCATGGCGTCGATGATGGTCTTGAAATTGTCATTGAGCAGGATGATGTCGCCAGCGTCTTTGGCGATGTGCGAGCCCGACCCCATGGCTACGCCGATGTGGGCGTTGGTTAGCGCTGGCACGTCATTGACGCCGTCGCCGGTCATGGCGGTGATGTGGTGCTTTTTGAGAATGGTCAGCAGGCGGTATTTTTGCTCGGGGATGACGCGGGAGAAGACTTTAGTTTTGGTGACGATGGCGTCTAGCTGACCATCGGACAGCTTGGCCATGTCACGACAATCGAACACCGCATCGCGGCTCTCGACCATGTCAAGTTCCCGGCCAATCTGATAGGCCG
>CAMURE010000063.1 GCA_947097375.1 uncultured Candidatus Saccharibacteria bacterium | reverse complement strand
TGCCCGAACCAGATTTACCTAAAATTGCGACACTCGCCCCGTCTTTGATCTCGAGACTCACATCGTCCAGCGCCACGAATGCGTTCTTCTTGCCGCCGTATGTTTTAGTGATATGCTTGACTTCTATCATTTTTCCTCCCTATACTGCGGTGATAGCGCCGCTCATTAACAAGACAACGATCAAGCCACCCAGCCCGACTCGATACCAAATAAATAACGAAAAGTCATTCCGCGCTACAAACTTGAGTAGCCATGATATTGCGATGTAGCCGACCACAAATGACACGATTGTCGCAAGTATCGTCGCCGTCCAGCCCACGCCGCCCGCGATGTGCTTTGAGGCAGTCAGCATCTGTAGCAGTCCAGCCGCCACCAGTGCTGGAATACCGAGGAAAAAGCTCAATTTTGTCACCGCTACTCGGTCAAATCCCCGTAGCAGCCCCACCGAGATCGTTGCTCCCGACCGGCTGATACCCGGTATCAAGGCCAGGCATTGCCCCACGCCAATCACCAGCGTATCTCGCCACGTTGTTTGCTGCTCACTGCGGTGGTTGGCTTTTTCTGAACGCTTATCGGCCCACCACATCACCAAACTCCAGCCAATCAGTGCCACCGCCACGAACCACAAGCTACGCAGCACTGTCTCGACTTGATCCTTAAAGAGTAATCCAATCACTGCGATCGGCACCGAGCCGATGATAATCGCCCAACCATACGTATAATCAAACTGTCGTCGCGCTCGCTTCCACCATAGCCCACGCCACCACGCACTCAGTACCCGCCAAATATCACCCCAAAAATAGATGATTGCCGCAAAAATCGCACCGATCTGAATTACTGCCGTGAACGCCGTCAGACTCGGACCATCGATCCTCATCCCCATCAACTTCTCGACAATCGTCAGATGCCCCGTTGAAGACACTGGTAGAAACTCCGTTACGCCTTCAATAATACCGAGAATAATCGCCTGCCACCATGCCACCGCTCAATAACTCCTTCTCATCCCTCCAGTGTAGCAGCTCGTTAGCCGTTAGCCAACCTTATACCCACTATGCATCGCTCGATTGCGATACAGGCGATGGCGACAACGGTCCTGATACATATAGTCGTACAAACCCGAAGCAGTCCACATCAAGCCTTGGCGAAAAACCAAACCGTATCATACTACAGCGCTCGCGCTGACCTTCAACTCTCAGCACAAGCTTATCGCCGTCACGCACTGCTAACACCTTTGGCTGCTGACGCTTGCCCTTGAAGTCTACGTAGCGCAATTCAACCTTGACATCACTTCGGGTCGTATCCCCAAAATACAGCGGTGTATACTCGCCCTCGACGTGGACATACTTCACACCTTTCATATCACTCGGCAACTCAACCGGTACAATTTTCGTCAGACGCTCCTCATCGCGCTCCAGCTCATTTGCCATGCGTACACCAAACAGTACCATACCTGAAACCGACAACGCTCCTATGATCAATGCTGTTACCATCATGAACACTGATAGCCGCCTCAATGTCCAGGTAAAAACACTGCGACTCAATATTGCGCCCAGCCATACCGCTGCTACACCACCAATAAACAGAGACACCCATAGGCCCCATGCCCATGGCTGTACATAGAGACCCTCAAGTAAATTAATTATCGCAATACCGCCGATCGCCCCCACGATAAGAGCAACAAATAGCCCCAATGTCACTATGAGAATACCAGCGCCAAGAATAAACCGGAATACTTTGACTACTGTACGCTCTGCGCCCCTCTTTTGTCCTATAGGGGTCTCATTTTGGTTTGCCTGGCTTTTTAGTGAATCAAACGTCACCGGCTTGCCGCGCATCTGGAGCTTATCAGAAGCCGTTCGCGCCTCTGGGACTGACAGCCACATTACGATATAAATTAACACCGCCGTACCAAATGATACAAGCGGTGAGATAATAGCAATAATCCGAATCCATAATGGATTAACTCCGAGATACGCCGCGATACCCGCACACACACCACCGAGCAATGCATGTTCCGTATCACGCATCAGCCGCCGCTCCGACCGCTCAGGCTTTTCATCAACCTCCGGGCCTTGACCATCCTCAGAGAAATCCCGCGGCTCACCCATCTGCTCCTTGAGCGCCGCTACATCAGTCGCTGTAATCACACCGCTGCTGGCAACGCCACGACCGGCTAGCAGTTCGACCATCCGTGCCTCAATCTCACGCATCACCTCATCCGAATCCATCGTCTGCGCAATCGCTTGTATATACTTCTCCAGCTGCTTCTTGGCGTCAACCTCAATATCATACGGTGTTTTCGCCAAGTGTACTCGGGTTATTTCTTTCATGAATCAACTCCTTTCTCGAGTTTTTTTAGCGTCACATTTAGCGTCTTGACATGCTTTTTTAGTGCCCCCATTACCGCCCGACCATCCACCGTCAGTGAATAATATTTACGTGGCGGACCCTGCTCACTCTCCTGCCATTCATACTGAAGCAACCCATCTTTCTGCAACCGATTAAGTAGCGGATACACCGTTCCCTCCACTACCATAAGCTCCGCATCCTGCAGCTGACCGATAATATCGCCAGTGTAGCGAGCCCTGCCACTACATACCGTCAGCACACAATACGCTAAAAATCCCTTCCGCAGTTGGGTTGCCAAGCCTTCGGCGTACTCATTAGCATCCATACTTACCTCTTTGTAATATAATTATGTGCTTCTTTATAGTTTCATCATACATAGTACTATGTTATACAAGGTACTATAAAAAGTCAAGTACT
>CAMURE010000062.1 GCA_947097375.1 uncultured Candidatus Saccharibacteria bacterium | reverse complement strand
TAATTTCTTTCATCGTCGCCTCGCTCGTGAGGGAGTTCATCACAAACTGGATAATCGCCTGTTGCAGCAGCACCAGATCACCCATGATATAGGCAAAGCGAGCGCCAGCAACCTTGGCGGCGCGCTCTTTGTCGAGCCAGCCTTTTACCTCGGCAATTTCGTAGTGATTTTTTGGTGCAAAATCAAAGGCCGGGATATCACCAACAACCTTGACCTCAACATTTTCATCCTCGCTGAGACCAACCGGCACGTCAGCGTGTGGCATATTAGGGACTTGTTTGAGTAGCGCCGTGTAGCGTTCCTCAACCTCATCTAGTTGACTCTCGAGCCCACTCAGCTCGATCTTGATCGCCTTGCCCTGCTCGATCAGGCTCGGCTCAGGCTTGCCGCCCTTCATCTGCGCAGCAATTTCATTGCGCTGTTGACGCAGCTCGTCAACCTGGCGCTGCACCTCACGACGCTCATCATCTAATTGCAACAATGTCGCAATAGATACATCGCACCCCTTGTGTTCTGCCGCAGCCTGCACTGCCTCGGCATTATCTCGAATAAAACGAATATCTAACATGGTTTCATTGTACTACAGACCGCAAAACGCCGCCACTCATACGTGGCGGCGTTCGCTGTCATAGCGTGCGGCCGACTCTACTCCGTACGCAGCGCTTCAATCGGATCAAGTTTTGCAGCCTTTCGGCTCGGCAAAAATCCCGCAATGATTGCTACTAACATCAACCCAACAACGATGACGAGACCGCTAATTGGTACAAATATCAGGAGTGAATGTTCCCCCAAATTAAGCGCCTTAGAGATCATTGGGTTGCACAACTCACCAATTCCCCACGCACCAAGCACTCCAAGTGCACCACCCAGGAAGCCAACCCATGCTGCTTCGTAGCGGAACAGCCTGGCAATATCACGCCGACTAGCACCAAGTGCCTTCATGAGTCCAATCTGTTGCGTTCGCTCCAACACCGAAATGTACTGCGTATTGACGATGCCAAATATACTCACTACCAGTGCCAACACGCCAAATCCAAACACAATCCACTGCAACAAGTTCACGAACGTAAAGAGCAGCTCCTGGATATCTTTTGAGGTTATCGCTGATAAATTCAGCTCATCCTTGAGCGCCTTCTTGACGTCTTCAGGCTTTTTGCCGTCAACCACTGTTGCTGAAGCATCAATATACTTTTGGTACTGCGGCGTACCAAATGTCGCAAACTCAGTCAGTTCCTTAGCGGTCTCTGGGCTGACATAGGTATTTGGCGTATTCGTTGACTGCTCCGGCGATTTCTTTGATACCGCAACAATAGTCAGTTCTTTGTGCTTCAGTTTACTACTTGCTAGTTCACGTACACCAGCCTCACCGCGCTCTCGATACGCCTTGGCGATCGCCTCTTCGCTAACCTTCTGTGGCATTTGCTCGACAGTGAGTGTTAGCTTACTACCAATAATCTTATCGGCAGAGATCCCCAGTTCCTCAAGGTACGACTCTGGTATCATCACTTCATTATCCCCCAGCTGAGTACCCTTAGACATCGTCTTACCCGCCACTGTCTCAACGCGAATACCGTTATCACGCATCACCACCTCGCCCGTGTACTTTTTGTCAGACTTGGCACTAAACGTCAGATATTTTGGGTTCAATTGGTACAGCGGCGTCACATCTTTCAAGTCACTGCGCGCCTTCAGTTTGGCTATATCATCAAGAGTCAATAGCTCAACTTCTGCGCCACGATGTGTACCAGTGTCCGGCTTATACTCCTTGAGTGGCTTATTACTACGACCGGTAAACGCATCACTCGCTTTACCAATTATCAGTCCCTGAGGATTAATATTACTGCTGATGATCCTGTCAACATACTGCCGCGCTCCTTCACCTGCCATCAAACTAGCGGTAATAGCAAAGCCACCCACCGCGATGGCAACACTAGTGAGTAAGGTGCGCATTTTCGCTCGCCGCAAATTCCGCCCAGCACGACGTACAATATCTAGCGTTTTCATTTTTTTGCCTCCTTCTTGATAGCTTTCGTAGTCGCTGACCGTTTTGTCTGGCGACGAGGCTTCTTTGGCTCAGGCAGAGGAGCTGCAGCAGCAATTGTCACCGTGGCGGCATGACGATGAGCTCCAGGGGCTACCGTTTTGCCTTGAGCGATCCGAATCGCGTCTTCAATCGCCGAGTCAGATTCGATGCGACCATCTTTGATACGAACAATCCGCTCGCACCGCTTTGCCAAATCTTCATCATGCGTCACGATGATCAAGGTTGCACCGTGCTGTTTTTGATAGTCAAACAACAGATCCTCAACCACCGCTGAGGTCACTGAGTCAAGATTACCGGTCGGCTCATCAGCAAACAAAATCGCTGGTTCGCTGGCAATAGCTCGCGCAATCGCCAAGCGCTGTTTTTGTCCACCGGAAAGATCTTTGGCGCGCGATTTGACCTTATCGGCCAAATCAACCGCCTGTAGCGCCGCTTCAATACGTTGCTTGCGCTGACTACGAGGAACACCGGCGGTCTCCAGTGATAAACCAACGTTGTTATAGCACGTTTCACCACCTTCGACAAAAAAGCTCTGAAAAATAAATCCCATCTTCTCGGCCCGAAACTTGTCCATTGCCCGCGGCTTGAGGCGCAAAATATCCTCGCCATCAACCAACACTTCGCCTTTTTGCGGCTTATCAAGCCCAGAAATCGCGTGCATCAGCGTCGACTTGCCCGAACCAGATTTACCTAAAATTGCGACACTCGCCCCGTCTTTGATCTCGAG
>CAMURE010000061.1 GCA_947097375.1 uncultured Candidatus Saccharibacteria bacterium | reverse complement strand
CAGTGTTTTGATAGGCAAATTTTTCAAAATATGCTTTCAAACCAGCGCGAAATGCTTCCTCGCCGATCAGCCGCCGTACCATCACTAATAGCCGTCCGCCTTTGGCATAGACAATCGCCGGGTCGAACAGGGTGCTAATCTCATCTGGGTGATTAACGTCGGCCTGCACTGGTTGCACTCCGTCTAGGCTATCGCGTCGGAGCGCCGCGGTGACCTCGCTCGTCGCAAAATCCTCCCACATCCGCCACTCAGGGTGTAGCGCGTCGACCGCCACGTATTCCATCATGTTAGCGAAACTTTCGTTCAGCCACAGATCATTCCACCACTGCATGGTCACTAAGTTGCCAAACCATTGATGGCTGAGTTCGTGAGCGATGACGGTAGCGATGAAGCGCTTGGACGATTCCGGCGTTAATTTCGGGTCAGCCAGCAGGCAGCTTTCGCGGTAGGTGATGAGTCCCCAGTTTTCCATGGCGCCCGACGAGAAATCTGGCAGCGCTACGTGGTCGGATTTTGGCAGCGGATACGGCACGCCGAAATACTCATCATAAAAATCAATTGAGCGAGTGGCGATGTCCAGCGCAAAATCCAGGGTCTCCTCGCTCTGGGCTGGCGTGGCCCAAATATTAACTTCAACGCCGGAGGTGGTATGAGCGGTTTTCTTATGTAACTCGCCGACAACAAAGGCAAGTAGGTAGCTGCTCATGCGCGGCGTATTGGCGAAGATGGTTGTCAGTACGCCGTCGTCTTCAGACGATTTGGCGACGGGCATATTGCCAAGGACGGTCAAGTCCGGCGCAGTTTTCAGTGTTACGTCATAGGTCGCTTTGGCGGCTGGTTCATCAACACACGGAAAAACTTCGCGGGCGTGGTGTGATTCAAATTGGGTGGCAAACAGCTGCTTTTTCACGCCATCGTGGGTGAAATAACATGGATACAGCCCATGCATAGCGTCGGTGATGGTGCCAGAAAACTCAACACGAACTGTGTGCTGGCCGCTGGATAAATCTAGGCGCGATAGGCGTAGCTCATCAAATTCATCGTGAGAAAACTCAGCAGGCTGGTCGTCAATTGATGCTGATTGAATAGTTAAATCTTTGGCGTGGAGCGAAATTGACTCGCCAGTTGACTTGCCAGAAATAATTACCGAGCCAGAAAAAGATTTCTCTTCGGCGTGAGCCAGGTCGAGGGTTAATGCGTAATGATTTGGTATAAATGTGTCGATTAAGCGTGGAACTGTTTTCATATATAATAGTATATCACGTGAAACTATTGATTTTTACGTATAATGTATTATTATAAAATTATGAATAGAGATAACTTCCAATTACGAGATCATGGTGAGGCAATGGGGGATTTCGAGTTTCTTGAGAGGGACATGGAGCCGAAAAATCAACCAAGTGCTGAGGCAGAAGCTAGGTTTGAGTGGGCCCAGCAGGGAATTGGTCTATATGTTGCTAGAAATCCTGAGGAGCAGCAAGATTGGGTTCGGTGGATACGTCGATGGTCTGAGGGTGACAACTGCAACTTGATGGAATTTAGTGTTACCGAGCTGATGAGCGGTGTTAATATTTTACCGCCTCGTAATGAGGCTGAAGAGGTAGCTATCGGTTTTTCTAACATTCTTGACGTTCCATCGCGCAGTAATAATCCTAATATGGATCTTCTTGGAGCATCTCGTATGGTGTCCGATGCACGAGTCGACTCAGAAGAAATTGATACTCTAATTGTCAGATATCCTGATATATATGTGCCAGAAAAATTTGGTACTATTGATCTGTTTAATCTTGCGTGCGACGTTGGCAATAAATCTGCACTTGAGGCGCAAGAGCATGCAGACCAAGATCTGAAAGACGACATAGAAAGCAAAGATACTCGTCTAAAGTTTTTATCTATGCGATTATGGACGTATATTCAGGAAAAGGTAAATACAATCGGAGACCATGAATCTATAATTAGCGCACTGCGTACCGAAGGTCGGCAAATCTCTCCAGAATTAGCAGACGCGCTAGAATATGAATATTATAAACATATACGCAGCTTTGTAGATATAGGGTCTTCATATAGGCGTATACCGCCCAATATGAGAATTGCATTAATAGTTGGTCCAAGTATGTTTGATAAAATGGTGGGTCGTGGCTATGCGTATGGATATTCTACGGTTCAAGAATTACAGGAGCTTGGTCTTGGGGTGTATGGCTTTGGGTCGGATGATCCGGTTGTCGACTCAAAGGCAAAGTGGAGAGACTTGCGAAACGCGACGTGGAGAGTTGATCCGGAATATGAAATGAGAAAGGCTGCTTTGATATACGCAAAGTACCAGTTGCCTCGGGCGGCATATGAGGATATTGGGCCGTCAAAAAATGACGATACCGACTCTTCAGAAAACTACGATGTTTAGTATACTGGATATATGAAACAACGATATTTTCGGCGGCAAATAATGGTACTGCTCGTCGTGGCGGTGGCTGGCGCAGCGGTGTGGGCGACGCAACTGCAACAGCCGCAAATTGCGCCGACTTCGCCGTCTATGCAGCGGCAATTGTTTGGCGATTCAAATGCTCAGGCGGAATTAGCTAAACTGGAGGTTAAGGGCCGCGCGCCCAAAACAGGCTATTCGCGTAAACAATTTGGTGATGGCTGGGGTAAAATTGACGGCTGCTCGACACGCGAGGTAATTTTAGCGCGGGATTTGGCTAATGAAAAACTTGACGATAAATGCCGTGTGCAGTCAGGCAGGCTAGACGATCCGTATACTGGCAAAACAATTCAGTTCCAGCGTGGCAAGGAAACGAGCCAGCGGGTGCAAATCGACCACGTAGTGGCATTGAGCGACGCTTGGCAAAAGGGCGCGCAGCAGCTACCGCGCGAGGAACGGGAAAAGCTAGCTAATGATCCGTTGAATTTGCTGGCGGTTGACGGTCCGGCTAATCAAGCTAAGGGTG
>CAMURE010000060.1 GCA_947097375.1 uncultured Candidatus Saccharibacteria bacterium | reverse complement strand
TGAATACCCACCGCTCGAGCTTTCTGCGCCAAGCGAACGATCAGCGCCTCGACGTCACGCGCCGCCACCATCATCAAATCAGCCAGCTCATCAATCACAATGACAATATACGGCATCGCCCCATCTTCGTGCTGTTGAATATTACCGTTAGCATCCGCCACTGGGATCTTCTTTGCTCGCGTTGCCAGGCGTTGATTATAGCTCTTGATATCACGAATCTTCTCGGCAGCCAACAGCTTATAGCGCCGCTCCATCTCATTGACCGCCCATTTCAAGGCCGAGATAGTCTTTTCTGGCTCAGTGATCACTGGCGTCAGCAGATGTGGGATATCTTCGTACGGTGCCATTTCCACCTGCTTTGGGTCAACCAAAATCAATTTCATGTCGCTCGGACTGTTGCGATATAGCAAACTGGTCAGCAAGGTATTAATCATCACCGACTTACCAGAACCGGTCTGACCAGCGATCAACATATGCGGCATTTTGTTCAGCTCACCGACCACTGCTTCACCAGAGATATCCTTACCGATGGCAAAACTCAATGGTTCACGAGCGTGCTTCCACTGTTTCGAGTCCAACACGCCATATAGTCGCACATCAGCCGCTCGTCGGTTTGGCACCTCGATACCAACGGCTTTTTGCCCAGGAATCGGCGCCTCAATACGCAAACTCTGCGCTGCCAAGTTCAAAGCAATATTTGTCTCCAGTGCCGTGATCCGCGTCAATTTCACACCACTCGGTGGCCGCAAGGTATACTGCGTCACTTTCGGCCCAATATTGGCGTCTTCCATCTCTACATCAATGTTAAATTCTGCCAGCGTATCGTGAATGATCTGCGCGTTTTGCCGAATATCACCAGCGTCAGCTGGGCTTTGCTTCTTTTCTAGTAGATCCAGGCTTGGTGATTGCCAATTTGGATCATGCACCGAAACCAACGCTGCCTGTTCTTCGGCAGATTTATCCTGCTTCACACTACCCCGCAAACTGCTCAGCGGCGATGTCTTTTTATCCTTTGGCGTAACCGGATCGACGGTTGGGACACCGGCGTTGAGTTTGATATCGCTTGATGACTTGGCGTTGGCCGCGTCCTCGCGAGCCGCCTTCTTCATGACTGCCGCATTGTTATCATCCTCGGAATGATCACGCTTAAATGCCTCTGCCACTTTCTTGATCACTGTGAACGGCGACGTCTGGGTAATGAATAGTGCAGTGATAATGATGAGTACTACATATATCAACGCAGCAATGCCCGGGTCGACCATGGCGCTCATTGCTTGATTGGCCATATCGCCGATAAACCCACCAGCCTCCGGTCGAGCTGGTGTTTTTACTAGCCCAAACAGCCCTGACAGCCACACTACTTCGAGGATAGCTGCTAGTTTCATCGCCAGTGGTAGCCGATTATTCTCTGCTAGAAAAATCTCTACGGCAATATATATCAGCAAAATCGGCAGCCCATACATCGCATAGCCAAGTGTGCTCAGAGTCACCTTATGCAGCCACTCTAACACCGGACCACCAACACCAAACCACGCTACCACCAGAAGAAGTGACAGCATAACAAGAAGCACCGCACCGACTTGCGCCCAAAAACCACTCGGCACATCATGCTTTGGAGCTGTAGAGGCTGATTTCTTGCGTGAGGGTTTTCGTTTTTTTGGCATAGCTGTTCTCATTATATCACTTTACTGATATTCGTATTGTAGCATATTTTACAACAATTAGCAAGAGCCTGTTAGTATGCCCGCACCTGGCCAACCTCTCGGGCCTTGGTATCATTCGCCTCAGTATCCGGTACTTGGCGGCGCGGGAAGCGGCGGCGCGGCATAGTTGGCAGAGTCATTTTCGATTCCGTCGCCGACGCAGCCCCAGGTTTTTTGCTACGCACCGGCATCTTTACAGTAGAAGCATTCGAAGCGACAGTCGATTTTACCGTTTTCAAACCACCAATTTCATTAACTACCGGGATGACAATTGGTGTTCGACGCGTCTGGTCGTACAGGATATGCGTGACTTCATCCTTAATTTCCTTCTTCACCACGTCAAGATCATACTTGCCAGCAAAACTACGCGCTGCCTTCTGCTTCAAGTACTGACGAATCATGTTCATCAATTCCTCGGAATCGCGTAGATAGATGAAACCGCGGGAAATGATATCTGGACTGGTCAATAACCGACCCGTGCCGCGTTGCACCGTCAGCACCACCACAAACATTCCCTCTTGAGACATATGAATGCGGTCTTTCAGTACCACCTCAGACACAATAGCACCCGTATCATCATACATCACACCGCCAGCCTGAATTCGACCGGCTTTCTTAGCTTGCCGCTCAACGTCAATTTCAATAATATCGCCGGCGTCGCACACAAAGATATTCTTCCGCGGAATCCCGCACTCTTTTTCTGCCAGCCGAGCATTGTAAACCAACATGTGAAATTCGCCGTGAATTGGCATGTAATATGTTGGGTTCAAGGCGTTAATCAACTTGACGTGATCGTCGTAGTAACCATGACCCGACAAATGCAGCGGTCCAATCCCCGTCAAGTGTGTCTTGCCGTTCTGAATCACATCAGAACCTTCGCGCATCAAGCCGTCCACCGTTCGCACCACGTTTTTCTCGTTACCCGGAATTGGGTTAGAGCTAAACACCACCACATCAGAACCCTTGATCTTCATATATTTATGCGCGCCAGTCGCCATACGGCTCAACACGGCATTAAACTCGCCCTGTGAACCAGTACAAACCACGGTGATCTGGCTATCCGGCAGCTTGATGATATCTTCCATCTTCATGACGGTGTCCTTCGGAATCTTAATAGTGCCTGAGCGCAGCGCTACTTCCAAGTTCTGAATCATCGAAAAACCGGCAAATGCCACCTTGCGTCCGTGCTTATGCGCTTCTTCCAAAATCAATTGTAGGCGGTGTATCTGCGATGAGAAACAGCTTAAAATCACTCGGCTGTTACTAAATTTATCCATCACC
>CAMURE010000059.1 GCA_947097375.1 uncultured Candidatus Saccharibacteria bacterium | reverse complement strand
ACGCTGGTGATGAGCAAAAATTTATGGCTTATCTAGCCCGTCAAGGGTTTTCGTATGACGATATCCGGGCGGCGCTTGGTGGCGAGTCTGACGAATAGGCGAACCGTGATCAAGCGCTGCGGCCTAACTGCTCGCGCATCCATCCGTCGATTGTTCCGGCACCCATACCGAGTACCAGCGCGCCGCGCGCTCGTTGCTGTTCAATCGTGTGCCACAGCGCCTCATCCAGCTGCGCGATATGTACCTTGTCCGTCGTCAGCTGGCGCGTCAATTCTTCTGGCGTGAGCACCGGCAGGTTTGGGTCTTCGCGGGTCAAGTACGTCGGCAGCCAATATATCTCGTCAGCATGCATGAAAATCTCATCAGTGTAGCGTTCACGAACTTCGTGCTGGCGAATATTTTGGTGTGGCTGGTAGACGAGCACCACGCGGTCATTTAGCTCATGAGCCAGCTGCAGCGTAGCGGCAATCTCCGACGGATGATGGCCATAGTCGGTATAGAGATTGTCGGCCAGTTTTTCAAAGCGCCGACCGGTACCCGGAAAGGCATTGAGCGCCGTGATAATCGCCTCAGCCTCAATCTCGAGGGCAGCCGCCTCTCGCACCGTCATCACCGCCCGTGCTGCCAGTGTGCCGTTACGCCGGTTGTGTTCGCCAGCCAGCCGTATCTGGGGATCAGTCTGCTCAAGTACTGTCACATTGGCCGGAGTAAATACCTCAGCGTCCTCGCGCCACGCGATCACCTGCGTCGACTGCTCGCCAAATTGCCGAAACGCCGCTCGGTAATCATCTGGCGTCGGAAAGGTGTCGGGATGATCATAATCAACTGAAGTCATGAGGCTCAGCCACGGCGAAAAGTGAAGGAAATTGCGGTCAAATTCATCGCATTCATACACCAAAAACTGACTGGCCGGATCAAACCGACCGCTCGGGCCAAAACTAAGTGTCGAGCCAACCAGGTAGCTCACCGGCACGCCGAGTTGCTGCAACGTCCACACCAACATCCCAGTCGTTGTCGTCTTGCCGTGCGTACCAGTGACGGCGATGAGCTTGAGCTGCTTGTCGGTGATAATCTGAGCGAGTAGCTCGTCGCGCTTGCTGGTGCGAATCCCCAGCTGCCTGGCCAGTACCAATTCTGGATGATCCGCTGGCAGGGCCGCCGTATAGACAAACCAGTCAAAGGGTGCTCGCTGATGCTCGCTGCGCAAAAACTCGCCTGACTGGTCAAACGACACGGTGATCCCATCCCGTCTGAGTACCTCCGTCATTAAACCGGCCGCCCGGTCAGAGCCACAGACCTCGTGTCCAGCGCCGATGGCCATTTCTGCTAGTGGTCCAATTGCCACACCACCAATTCCCGAAAAATAAATCCTCATAGCGTCATTATATCACTGACGCTAGCCCCGTGTCGCATTCGCCCAGTATCTTTGGTATAATGAAGTGAGAAAGGTGGGGGAATGGCAGATAAGCGAGGCACCCGTCGGGCAATTCGGCGGCTAGAAGAAATCAAGACATGGCAGCTGGTCATTTTGCTGGTGATGGCGTCGTTTGTCAGCGCGACATTCCTCAGGCTAAATAATATTGGCATGATCGAGCGCCGTGACGCCGTGATCAACGCCGACAAGGAGGGCGACGAGGCGGCGCTGGAGCGGCGGGTGTATGACTTGCAGCGCTACGTGGTTGCGCACATGAACGCTGACCCGGGACGCATCGCTCTGGAGCACTCGTACAAGCGGGCCTACGAGGCAGCCTGGAAAGAGTTTGAGTCAAAGTCGGCCTCTCGTTCCAGTAACGACACGGTCGCCAAAGTTCGCCAAGTATGCGACGCTCGAGCACAGGCTGGTGGTTGGGGGCGATTTTATGCTACGGCCGACCCGCGCTACGTCAGCTGTATCAATGATGAATGGGCAAAGTACCCGGCCGCCTCGTCACTTGACCTCAAATTTACGCCGCCTGCCACCGCGCCGTATTATCAGACATTTGTACCGCCACTCTGGTCATCGGACTTGGCGGGCTGGTCATTGGTGGTAACAGGGGTAATTATGCTGATTATCATTGCTCGACTGGTGGCTTTGGCGGTACTGAAACTACTGCTTCGGTATCGTCAAAAACCGCTTTAGGCTTGACAGGGGTCAACAGAGACGCTAATCTAGAATAGTATAGTACTAACAGGAGGTATACGAATGGCTTATAAGCACACAAACTCAAAAGGCATTACATACTACTTGCATAAAACCGAAGTCACGCTGCGCGGTGGCAAAACGCAGACAATTTATTTTTTCGCCAAGGTTGAAAAGAACGCCAAGGGCGAGCCATGCGACTTGCCAGCTGATCGGATCGTTACCGAGAATCCACGCAACGGCTTTTTGACGATCAAAAAGAAGAAATAAGCACTTGCATTATACACCTGGTTGCCGGTACAATAGTATCAAACAAACAGGTGCCTCAAAGACTCTCGCTCATGCGGGAGTCTTTTTGTGGTAGGGGTTGTGCCACCGAGATAGCCTTGCTTTTATGAGTAAAATGTGATATTTAATAATTATGAGTGAACTGTTGCCGGTTAGTGAGTGGGATCGTGAGTTAACTGATGAGGAGTGGAAGCAAATTGAGAGGGATGTTGACATGGGCTACCTGTCATATGATGATGCGCGGCGGAGGAAGTTGGGGGTTGAACCGCCAGTTGATCAGAACGCCCCCTCGAATAGCCAGCTATCGTCTGGTCAGAGCGTCCCTGCGGATGAGAAGCCGCGACCTCGTCGGCGCTGTTATTTTGCAGCATTTGATACACGTACTGGGGATGCTATGTCGGCCTATGCATCAAAGCAAGAGCCGTCGGATAAGGAACGGGGGATAGATTAGTAGGCGTGGAGCTGCGATAGCGCGCGCTGCATTCAGGAAGGCACGAGCAGCTTGACGGTCGGTAGTGGGGGAATTGACGGCACTTCTCACTTGGCTGTTTTTACGGTATAATATCGCTCATGGGGGTGTAGCTCAGCGGTTAGAGCAGCGGGCTCATAACCTGTTGGTCGCTGGTTCGATCCCAGCCACCCCCACC
>CAMURE010000058.1 GCA_947097375.1 uncultured Candidatus Saccharibacteria bacterium | reverse complement strand
AAGCGCGGCTCGGGTATGGGCGGCGGCCACGATGAGCGCGAGCAGACCTTGAACCAGATTTTGGTGGAAATGGATGGCTTTGACGGCGACACGAACGTGATCGTCCTGGCGGCTACTAACCGAGCAGATGTGTTGGATCCAGCCTTGCTGCGTCCGGGTCGATTTGATCGGCGAGTGACGATTGCTCTACCGGAGCGCAAAGATCGTGAGGCGATTCTGAAGGTTCATTTCAAGAAAAAGCCAACCGACGAGACGGTTGACCTCGATAAATTGGCCGCCAAGACAGCTGGCTCATCGGGGGCGGATCTCGCTAATATCGCCAATGAAGCAGCAATTATCGCCGCACGCCGCAATAAAAAGAAGATTACCAACGAGGAGCTGACCGAGGCGTTCGAGCGGGTGGCAATTGGCCCAGAGCGCAAAGCCAAGGTGATGAACGACCACGAGAAGGAGTTGACAGCGTACCACGAGGCGGGCCACGCCATCGTCGGTCATGTCTTGCCAGATTCTGATCCAGTCCATAAGGTAACAATTATTCCGCGTGGTGGTACTGGCGGTGTGACTTGGTTCTTGCCGCCAGAGGACAAGAGTTACACCAACGTCTACGAGTTCAAGGACATCTTGGCTCGGGCGATGGGCGGCCGAATTGCCGAGCAGATTATCTACGGCGATGACGGCATCACCACTGGTGCTGGTTCGGACTTACGTAAAGCCACCGAGATTGCCCGCGATATGGTGATTGAACAGGGTATGGGCCAGAGCTTGCGCGACCAAGTGTTCCACGAAGATAACGGCGGGCTGATGTTTGACAAGATGACTCGCGAGCGGCCGTATTCAGACGAGACTGCCAAATTGATCGACCAGGAAGTGTCGCAGCTGATCACCGAGGCCAAACAACGGGCAATGCTGGTGCTCAAAGCCAATCGTCCGTTCCTCGATAAGTTGGCCGAGGCGCTGCTCAAGGATGAGACATTAGAAGAAGCGGCGGTGGACGAGATTCTTTCAGGAACGAAACTGCCAAAGGAAGCAAAATTGCACACGTAAATTGTTATGGGGCGCGTTCGTAATGTTGTCAACAAGATTAATCAGCGGCTGACAGTCAAGTTGGCCGCCACGATTTTAGCGAGCTCGATGTTGCTGTCGAGCTTGCTGGGGCTGCTGCGCGATCGCTTTTTGAATGCGGCGTATTTTCCCAACGAGAAGGCTCATTTGGCTGGCTATCCGGTCGGGCTGGACGCCTATACGGCAGCGTTCATGGTGCCGGATTTTATGTTTGCGATTCTGGTGTCGGGGGCGCTGAGTGTTACTTTCATTCCGGTATTTAACGAGCGGTGGGTCAAGGGCAATAAGCAATCAGCCTGGCAAATTAGCTCGAGTATGATCAATTTGATGGCGCTGGTGACGCTGGTGACCAGTATCTTGATCATTGTCTTTGCTGATCCACTGATGAAATATCTGATCGCGCCGGGGCTGAGCGAGGCGGGCCATGCACTGGCGGTCAGTATGATGCGAGTGATCGCCGTAAATCCGCTGATCTTTGCGGTGGCGGCGGTGATTGCTAGCATCCAGCAAGCGGTTGGTCGCTTCACCTTCTATGCGCTGGCGCCGATGCTGTACAATGTCGGGATTATCATCGGTACGCTATGGTTTACCAATGGCATCAATCTGTTCGGCTGGCAGATCTTTGATGGCGGCATTATGGGCGTGGCGCTCGGTGTGGTGCTCGGGTCGGTGCTGCAGCTCATCGTCAGCGCGGTTGGATTGATCGGCCTCGGTTTTGATTATGATTTCAAGATTTATTGGCGCAACCACGGCTTTCGTAAAGTTTTGTCGTTGCTACCAGCCCGCTCGATTGATCAGGGGATGGATTATGTGGTCAGCCTAGCCGAAGTCAACTTGGCGTCGCGGATGGGGGACGGTGTTATTCGTCGCTATAATCAAGCATTGACACTACACATGATGCCGATCAACCTTATCGGTGTCGCTATTTCCAACGCTGCCTTCCCGCAGCTAACAGAGCGCCTCGCCTCAGAGCGGCCGGATCTATTTCGCAGAGACTTGCGGTCATTTCTCAGGACGGTGATCTGGATGATTATCCCGATTTGTGTGGTGACATTTTTCGCCCGTGGCTACGTGGTGCACTTTATCAATAATAATGGCGACCCTGTCATGGCGAACATTCTCGGCTGTCTGGTGATGGCGATTTTATTCAGGACGGTATACCACATGGTGGCGCGTGGATTTTATGCGCAGCAGGACACCAAGACGCCGATGTATGTGTCGATTTTTGCGATTGTGTTAAATGTGGCGCTGGCGGTGATACTTGGCTACTATGCGAAGCTTGGCCCGTATGGCCTGGCGTGGGCGCAGTCGGTCGTGGCCTTTATCGAGGTGGTGATTTTGTGTGTCATCTTGGGTCGGCGCATGCCGCAGCTGTTTGACGCGACGTTCATCAAGGCGGTCGCCAAGATGGCGCTGGCCGCGGTGCCACTGGCGGTGGCGTGCTATGTCAGCGTGTTGGTAATTCCATTTCGGGCCTCAGACGATAGCTTTTTGGGGGCGTTGCCCAAGTTTGGGGCAATTACGATTTTCAATTTTGTCGTGTATGGTGCGCTGTCTAAGTGGCTAAGGCTACCAGAAATCGACCCGGTCTTGGCGCGCATTAAACGCCTGCTGTTTTCACGATTTGATATGAGTAAGTTGAGGCGCTGATGAAACCGCTGACCAGTATCCGCAATTTTTGCATCATCGCTCACATCGATCACGGTAAATCGACGCTGGCTGACCGAATGATGGAGATGACGGGGACGGTGGAGAAGCGCGAGATGAAGTCGCAGCTGCTGGATAGTATGGATCTCGAACGTGAAAAGGGCATTACTATTAAGCTGGCGCCAGTGCGGATGAAGTACCGCTACCGCCAGCCAGCGGCAACCGCTTCCTCTGAATCGAATGTCGCAGGCAACGCCAGCGACAGGGCTATCGATTCATTGGAAGGATTGCCACTGGCTGGGCCTTACGATCTCAACCTCATCGACACGCCTGGCCACGTCGATTTTAGTTACGAAGTTAGTCGCTCGTTGCAGGCTTGTGAGGGGGCGGTGTTGGTGGTCGACGCCAGCCAAGGTATCCAGGCGCAGACGCTGGCGAATGT
>CAMURE010000057.1 GCA_947097375.1 uncultured Candidatus Saccharibacteria bacterium | reverse complement strand
AGAGTGCTATAGCAGTTCATACTATTGACTTTTTAGATTATTACTGATACTATATATGAAATTTAACTAATTATTTCGAAAGGATACAGTATGGCAGTAACAGATAGGCTACCCGTCACAGTGCAGCAAAACCGGGGCTCACTACAGCCCCATGCACGCCATGATTGGCATAATAAGAAAGGGGCCGAAATGTCAGCAATACAGCTCCCGGCAAACTCTTGGGATATCCTGACCAACGAGGCCGATCAAGGTCCTGAAATCCCCAGTGATCCCGCAGAGCGTGGTCGGATTGTTACTGACTGGTGGAGACAAGCGCTTACCAATAAAGAACAAGCTGGCATATCCGAAGAGGACATCGATAACAGGGCGGGCAAAGAAGCGCTCGCTGTCATAGCAATACAAGAAGCGTTTGAGGAGCGGGCTACGTCTATACATCCTGAAGAAAACCTGAATCGTTTCCTTGAACTACTCGAGGAAAAGGTTAATACAGGTGAGGATTTCTCACTTATAACAGACTATAAACCAGAAGACCTCCTCGAAGAATTGGCGCAGACAGCCGGCCTTGATACTTCTTCAATACTCAAATGGCCATCTAAGATCATTATGCATGTTCGCCAACACAAAATAACTGTACAGGAGGGTTACGATCACGCTAAGCCTCTCTGGAAGCGAGCTCCCCAACACCAAGAGAATTAATAGCTTGCGCTGAGCGTGTTATAATACGATACATGTTTAACGACGCTGAAACGCTCATTTCTGGTGCCGCAGAAATTGTCATCATCCAGGCCGAAAACCCCGACGGCGACAGCCTGGGTTCTAGCTTGGCGCTGGAGGAGGTGCTGAGCGATTTAGGTAAAACCGTGACACTGTATTGTCCGGTCGATATCCCCAAATATCTGCGGTACATCCGCGGCTGGGACCGGGTAGTTGGTGATTTTCCGACCCGTGCTGACCTGGCCATCATCGTGGATACCAGCGCTGATATCTTGCTCAGTAAGGTCTTGGAAACGCCGGGCGTACGGCACTTCTTGGAAACGCACCCAGTACTGGTTATCGACCATCACACTGCCGAATCGACGCTAAGTTTTGAACACACCATGCTCTCTGACACCGTGGTGGCCACCGGGGAATTGCTCTACCAATTGTTCACGCATGCTGGCTGGACTATCAACCAGCAAGCCGCCGAGAACCTCCTCATCGCCATTATGTCCGACAGCCTGGGCCTCACCACGCCAAACACTGCTGCGTCGACCTTTCATGTGGCTGGTGAATTGACTGCACTCGGCGCATCTAACGCCGAGATCGAAGAGCGGCGGCGCGAATTTATGAAGAAATCACCGGAGATATTGGCGTACAAAGGTAAATTGATTGAACGAATCGAATATTTGCTGGACGGACAATTGGCACTGGTACACGTGCCATTTGAGGAAATTCAAACCTACAGCGACGCCTACAACCCCGGCGCACTGATTGGCGACGAGCTGCGGCTGGTCGAGGGCGTAGCACTCAGCTGCGTCATCAAAACCTACCCCGACGGCAAATTGACCGCCCGCCTGCGCGGTAACCTCCCAATCGCCGACACGGTCGCTGGCTACTTCGGCGGCGGCGGCCATCCGTACGCAGCCGGATTTCGTGTGTATGAGGATTATGACGAAGTCGTACGAGAATTAGTGACGGCAACGGATAAGGCTTTGCGAGAAGTAGAGCAGGACTAAAACTTATACCGTTACTATATAACATACCGCGATCACAACAGGGGTGATAGAAAATATTACACCACATTTTTGACAAGATACTTTGACATTTTACTCTATTAGTGATATACATCAGCTTTTGTTGACGAGTTGAGTAAATCCTTGTCCGAAAGTGTAGTTTGACAAGCAGATGCTAAACGAAACGAGGTACGGCAGCTACAACGACAGCACAGGGTGATTAATGCTGGATTTTGGAGCAGCAGTATCTCGTTTCGTGACAGAGTTAGCCAAACGGAGGCTAACCGCGAAGTGAGAGATTGTCCTGAAAGGAAAAATCATGGCACAAGTCACACGTAAAGATGTTGAGAACTACCGCAACGACGAAGAGGAGCGTGCAGCCCGGCGTCTTGCCGAGCAGCGGCGCCAGCAAGAGGCCTTCCTGCGTTACGTCAGGAAGAAGGCCACTGATCTTGGACGTCGGCTGGAATCAACCCCCAAGTGGATACAAGCGATCGAAAAACTCCGTAATGAGGTGCTGTATATCCTCGCTACGGAGGGCCCCAGAGGAGGGGAGGCTGCAGCTGTAACTGTAGCAATCTATCTGGGCGACATGCCATGGTGGTGGCGACGGAGATGGGCCCGTCTGGCAGGGGGCTACAAAGTTGCCACTGCAGAACTGACAAAAGGTCTCTTGGAAGGAGGTCTAAAAACTACCCTGGAAACAATCCTACCGGTAGCATATGTCTACTACTGCGACAGGGGGAGCACAAAGTCATGGAAACTCGTCGTGGAGTTTTTGCCCCCGAAAAACAACTAACCTCCCGCGAACCTCTGTCAGCTCTGCTTGTCATGTTCGCTCCATAGATGTGTGTCTATGCTGATGAGTCGGAAACGACGAAAGCGAACTTGATACAGAAAATACCGTAAATCTAGGCCGGCATTTAAGCGAGCGGGGGTAGCCGATACACGTCTACAGTTCTCGATAATCCGCCTCGGTGGCGACTCGCATAATCTTTTGGACAGCCTCAACCATAGGGGCGACCGTCTCGATCTTTGGTTCAAACTGATCTAACTCACGTAGGTTTACCCACCGATACTCAGAATACTCATCATTGAGCGTAATTTCACCGCCAATAAACCGGGCATAATAGTGCGGCAGCACCATGGCCTGTCCATTAGTTTTGACAAAATATTCATTAACACTGATGCTCGTTACCACCGCAATTTTAGCGGCCGAGCCAATTTCCTCGTTCTTCTCCCGCCGAAGACCATTCACCAAGCCACCATCCGTCGACTCCAACTTACCGCCAATAAACGAGAACACGCCATCATAATCAGCCTCCCCGTGGCGTCTAGCGAGCAGCACGGCAGAGCCGTCTTGACTGAATAGCACTATTTTTTGACAGTACTGAAATAATGTTGTATCCATATATCGCCTTTCTCGCCTTACGCTTCCTAGAGTCATCATACCATAGGCACGGGTAGATCCTACAGCCACCCAGATAACGACTGAGATGGGGGTAGCGTTCAACTGCGACAGGGCAGGGTCGCTCGCCAATCTCTGCTTTTTCCTGTACAATAAAACCGATGAAGCTCCATAACACCCTCACTCGCCGTAAAGACAAACTCCAGCCGCTCGACGGGCAGACGGTTCGCATGTACACCTGCGGGCTGACGGTTCGCATGTACACCTGCGGGCTGACGGTGTATTCG
>CAMURE010000056.1 GCA_947097375.1 uncultured Candidatus Saccharibacteria bacterium | reverse complement strand
ATGGTTTCATAACGCCATTGACCTTAAAACCGCTGGCGTGCGCTGCGATGTCGGAATGGATACGATACGCGTAATCCAGCGGGAAGGCGCCGCGCGGCAAGTCATAAATATCGCCTTTGGGCGAATAGACGAAGATTCGATCCTCAAACAGCTTCATGCGGAATTTCTCTGAATCAAATGATTTACCCTCGCGTGCCCGGGCCGCCGTTTCTTGCAGATCGCGAATCCATGCCAAATCCGTCGGTAGCGCAGCGATTCGACCCTGCCGGTAGGCATCAGACATCTTTTGCTCGTTATAATGAAAGCTGGCCGCCAAACCGCGCTCGGCGTATTCGTGCATGTCTTGGGTGCGGATCTGGAACTCGACAATTTGCCCAGTTGGTGTCTGCACCGTCGTGTGCAAACTTTGGTAGCCGTTCGGTTTAGGATTGGCAACATAATCTTTGATGCGCTCGTAAAACGGCTGGTACATGTCGTGCAGCACGCCCAGTACCAGATAGCCAGTTGCTAAATCGTCGACGATGACACGCAGGGCGATCAGGTCGTAAATCTTATCAATATCGCCAACACGGTCGAGCTTCTTAAACAAGCTATATACGCTTTTTACCCGGCCGTCCATCTCAAACTGCAGACTCTCGTTCTGGAGGCGCGCCGTAACGTCGCGGCGGACTTTGGCGAGTTTGCGCTGGCTTTTCTTTAGGCGGCTGTCCATCAGGCTCTTCGTGCGCTGAAAGTCCTTGGGCATCAAAAACCGAAAACTTAGCTCTTCCAACTGTACGCGGACGCGTCCCATATTCAGCCGATCCGCCAGCGGCGCAAACACCTCAATCGTCTCGCGGGCAATTTTCTTTTGTTTGTGACGCGGCATGTGCTGGAGTGTGCGCATATTATGCAGTCGATCCGCCAGCTTGATAATAATCACTCGGATATCCTCGCCGACCGCGATCATCAGCTTGGCGAGGTTGTCCTTGGTATGCGGCAAATAACTATCGAGGCTACGCATACCAGCGCGCGCCTGTGAAACCTTGGTTACGCCATCAACCAGAAAGGCAATGTCGCGGCCAAACAAACTTTCCAGCTCGTCCAATGTTGCATCGGTATCCTCGACCGTATCATGCAGCACACCAGCGATCACTGTGTCGATATCCATACCCCATTCCACCAAAATTCCAGCCACCGCCAGCGGGTGCGTGATGTAGGGTTCGCCACTCTTGCGCTTTTGGCCGGCATGTTTTTTGGTAGCGTAATCAATAGCGCTATCTAATACTAGTACCGGTATCTCGTCGTACTGCGGTGCCGCCAGATCCAATAATTCCTCGCGCGTCATAGTTTTATTATACAACTTTGTAGTATAATTAGAGAAAAGCTAATGCTACTTGGGAGGGATAATTACATGGCGATAACGAAAATAGCAATTAACGGTTTCGGACGGATCGGGCGCAATGCCTTTAAGATTGCATGGGAGCGCAGCGATTTGGAGATTGTGGCGATCAATGATTTGACAGATACGAAGACGCTGGCGTACCTATTAAAACACGATAGCAATTACGGGGAATATGGTCGCCAAGTTGATTTTACAGAAAACGAGTTGGTGGTTGATGGAAAAAGTGTCAAAGTGCTGGCGGAAAAAGATCCAGCAAACTTGCCGTGGGGCGAGATGAACGTTGATGTGGTGATCGAGTCGACCGGATTGTTTACTGATAAAGACGGTGCGGGCAAGCACTTGACTGCCGGCGCCAAGCGCGTGGTTATCAGCGGGCCGACTAAATCCGACGGCGTTGACACCATTGTGCTCGGCACCAATGACAGCAAGATCAAGGGCGCGACGCCGATCATCTCTAATGCCAGCTGTACGACCAATAGCTTGGGTGCGGTGATGGCGATTCTGGATGCAGAATTTGGTGTGGAAAAATCAATGCTAACGACGGTGCATAGCTATACTGCCAGCCAGCGCCTGCAGGACGCGCCTGTCAAGGATCTCCGCGAAGGTCGCAACGCGGCCGAGAACATCGTGCCGACAACGACGGGTGCGGCCATCGCCGTGACCAAAACCCTGCCGCAGCTAACTGGCAAGTTCGACGGCCTCAGTGTCCGCGTGCCAACGCCAGTGGTGTCGCTCAGTGACGTGACAGCGCTGCTGCGGCGCGACGTGACAGTTGAGCAGGTAAATGAAGCGTTCAAGAAAGCTGCCGCTGATAGTTTCTATCAAGGGATCTTGGGCGTCAGTGAAGAGCCGCTGGTCAGCCGCGACTTTATCGGTAATTCGCATTCTGGCATCGTTGACCTGCCGCTGACCAAGGTCGTTGGTGGCAATATGGTGAAAATCATGGTCTGGTACGATAACGAGTGGGGGTATTCTAATCGCCTGGTCGAGCTGGTAGCGGACGTCGGCCACTACCTCCAGCAGCCAGCGATGTCATAAGTTCTATAACATAAGTTCAGTGATGTGAGTGGGGCGGGAGATACAAAAAATCGTATCAATCCCGCCCCCGCACCTCTTAGCGTCTCCCTCCTTTCTGTCGTCGGGGGAGGTGGATGTAGTCATCCACCAACAAGGCGATACTTATGACCAAGAGGCCCGCGGTAGTCGCCATACCTGTATACCCCACCCATTCGGGCAAGGTAGCGAGCGGCCTGTACAGCCACAGCAAGGATGGGTCCTTGCTGAGGTACTGGACAGTACCTCTTGCAGTCCAGAAGAGTGCCGTGACACCGAATGTCACGAACATTATTCCATTGACCAACACCAGACTATCATCCTCGGAGGTCAAAACGAGGATCCCCCCGAGAACGATAATCGTAGCGATGATGATGGTCAAAATCTCGAGCATTTTACGCCTTTCTACTTGTTGAGGTGCGGCCGTTCCGCGTCTCAAGCCACTGTAGATATCTGATCTACGGCAGCGAAGCGCAGTTGACAATTTCAAAATTGTCAAAAGGCTGATATATATATATCACTATTAGTAGAAAATGTCAATGCTTTTTGTCAAGATTACGGACGACTATGAGTCGCTACCTCTGTTAGGAGTGCATAACCATTCGCAGGTTGACATGGGCGAATGAGATGGCTGAACTTGACGCTGCCTGGCTGGGTATGCTATACTACTGACATATCCGGCCAATCAGGTCGGAGTTTTTCGTCTCTTGGGCGTTTGATATGAAAAGTAGTATAATATATAGCGTAAAGGAGCTAATATGGAAGATTTGAATATTAAGCAGTTGACGTTGGCGGTGCGGACGATTGCCGAGGAAAAGAACCTGCCAGAAGAAACGGTTTTAGAGGTAATCGAGCAGGCTATCGCCGCAGCGTGGCGGCGTGACAACGGCACGCGCGAGCAATTGGTGCGCGCTAGCCTAAACATCAACAGCGGCACGGCCGTGGTGTCGGTTGTTAAAACGGTGGTTGAAGAAGTCGAAAATGACGTCAATCAAATGAGCCTGGACGAAGCCAAGACGATTGACCCGGCAGCTGAGCTGGGCAGCGAAGTAACGGTCGAGACTCACAACGTGACGACGTTTGGCCGGGTGGCAGCTCAGACCGCCAAGCAGGTGATCTTGCAGCGGCTGCGCGAGGCAGAGCGTGAGGTGGTGTTGGCAGAAT
>CAMURE010000055.1 GCA_947097375.1 uncultured Candidatus Saccharibacteria bacterium | reverse complement strand
GCCCCGCCACCAGCACCACGCCGCCTGGCAAAAAGCCGCCGCCGAGCACCGCGTCAAGGTCGGCAATGCCGGTTACTAGCCGTGCTTGCTTGGCCTCGGCGGCCGTTTCGCTGAGCTTGAGCGCAGTCAGCGCCTTGCCTTTGCCGCTACTGCGAGCCACCGCCGAGGCGCCCGTCTCGACCGGTAATTGCTCGACCAGTGAATTCCACTCGCCACAATTTTCGCACTTGCCGACCCATTTCGGATAGCTGGCGCCGCACTGCTGACAGATGAATTGTGATTTTGCCCGTGCCATTATTTGACCGCCTTTTGGCTATCAAGGCTTTGATTGAGCTGATCAATCTTGCGCCCCAACGCATTTAATTTTTCAACATCAGTGTTATAGGCATCGACCTTACCCTCGATGGTCTGCTGTTCACGACGAAGCGCCAGACCGCGCTGGCTCAGCCGTGCTCGCTCAGCCTGAAACTCAGCTTGTGTCTGAAAACCGCCCGTCGTCGCCTGCTGGTTAAATGCCGCTACATCTTGGTTATAGGCATTAATGCGTGCATGGTAGGATGCCGTTAGCTGCTCAATTTCGCGCTTCCGCTTATCGAGACTGGCCGCCAGTGCATCAGCCTCGGCCTCGGCACTGGTGAACTTTTGATTATACTGAGCATGCAATTTTAGTAGCGCTGCTCGATTGCTAAAATACTCGGCATAATGCGCCTCCAGCTCCGACCCGAGATCGGCAAATTCCGTGCCCAAAATCGAATGTAGCTCATTGGCGCGCGTACCCGGCTGTGCCCGTTCATAATACGCCATCCGCTCCTCGAGCTTTTTGGTCTTGACCTTGGTATAAGCCGCCTCCAGTAGCTCGCCCAGCCGCCGACGCTGCTCCGCCGAATAGCGCGACCACGCCACGTGCAGCATTTCGTGCGCCGCCGTCACCTCTTTGATACCGTCTAGCTCCGCGTTCTGTACGTTATAAATGTGAATGGTCTCTTTGGCGTGGGCGTAACAGCCGACGATCGGGCTGGCCTGTTCAACACGACGGCAATCTTGATTAAACTGCGCAGCGTTTTCCAGCCGTGGCTGCGCCAGATAAAAGCTAAATTTAGCCTTATCAGTCATCGTCGCCCGATCTGCCAGCGTCACTATGTCCTGACTCGGTTGATACTGCCAAACTCGAATGTGATCCAGCACCAGCTGGCGATTGAGCACCAGCCAACTACCGCCGGCCACCAGCCCCACAAATAGCACGACACTAACGAGATTACGCAGCCTGAACATTGATCACCACCTCACGATTTTTTGTAGTCGCTACCAAGGCTACACCGGGACGGGCCTGATCAGATAACAAAACGTCGCTGAGTGGGTCGGCCAACATTGTCTGAATCGTTTGTCTGAGCACCCGCGCGCCGCGCTGCTCATCGAAACCGTTGTCTATGATACAACGCTTAGCGCTTGGCGTGATGACCAGTGTCATCTGCTGCGCCTGCACTGCTTCTTTAAGCTCACTCACGAGATTATCAAAAATCTTGCCCACCACCGGCCGGGTCAAACTCTTGAAATTCACCACCGCATCAAACCGCCCGATTAGCTCCGGCCGCAGTAACTCCTCCAGCTCGCGTCGCGCCGCCCGAGCGTTGCGCTCATTCACATTGTCCGCCCGCGAACCATCATCGCCATGCGAGCTAAAGCCCAGCTCACCGTCGCGCACCATCGCCTCGGCACCAACATTACTGGTCAAGATCACGATCGTCTGGCGAAAACTCACCGACCGACCGCGCGAATCGCTGAGCTTGCCGTCTTCTAAAATCTGTAGCAGCAAGTTCAGTACATCCGGATGCGCCTTTTCAATCTCATCAAACAGCACCACGCTGTACGGCTGCCGGCGAACCTTGTCGGTCAATTTGCCGCCCTCGTCATAGCCAACATAACCAGCTGGCGCGCCGATCAGCTGACTGGCCGTATGCCGCTCTGAAAACTCACTCATGTCGATCTTGATCAAACTATTGTCGCCGCCAAACACTTCCCGTGCCAATACGCGAGCTAGCTCCGTCTTGCCCACACCAGTCGGTCCGAGAAAAATGAACGACCCAAGCGGTCCCGACCGCCGACTCAGCCCGGCCCGCGCCCGGCGAATGGTTTGTGCCAAGGTCGCTACGGCTCTCTCTTGACCAAGCACTGACCGGCCTAGCCGCTGCTCCAGTGCCGCCAGGTTTTTGCGCTCATTTACCGTCACTTTTTCCGCTGGCACGCCAGCCATCGCCGCCACCGCTCGCCGCACGTCATCCTCGGTCAGTTCCGGTAATGCTGGATCGTCAGCCGGTAGCTGCTTGGCCTGCTGCTCCAGTTGTTTGATGTGCACCTTGAGCTCGGCCGCACGTTGATATTGCTCAGCCTCGACCGCCGCATCGAGCTTGCCTGCTAGTTGTTTAATCCGCCGTGCTAGCTGTTGCTGTTTGGTTGGCTTGGCCGGCCGCTGCGTATTAACCAGCGCCGCTGCCTCATCGAGTACGTCAATCGCCTTGTCCGGCAAATGACGCTCCGTCACGTAGCGCTGACTGAGGGCCACGCTTAGCTCAATCATCTCATCAGAAATCCGCAGTCGATGATGTGTCGCCAGCCGACCGGCTAGCGCCCGCACCATGGCCAGCGCTGCCTGCTCATCTGGCTCCGCCACCGTCACCGCCTGAAATCGCCGGCTGAGGGCCGCATCTTTTTCGATGTGCTTGCGATATTCATCAAATGTCGTTGCACCGATCACCCGCACCTCGCCACGCGCCAACGCCGGCTTTAGGACGTTTGCCGCGTCCATCGACCCCTCGGCAGAGCCGGCGCCGACCAGCAAATGCAGCTCGTCAATGAACAACATAATCTCCTGATGATTACGCGCTGCCGCCACGACTTTTTGTAAGCGCTCCTCAAACTGACCACGGAACTTTGTACCAGCGACCATAGCCGTCAGGTCAAGCTGAATCAGCCGCTTGCCCACTAAAAACTCCGGCACCATCCCGGCCGCAATACGCTGCGCCAAGCCCTCGACCACCGCGGTTTTACCAACGCCCGGCTCACCGATCAGCGCTGGATTGTTTTTACCGCGCCGCCCGAGTACCGTGATCAGCCGCTCTGTCTCAGCTTCCCGACCGACCACTGGATCGAGCAGTCCGCTCCGCGCTCGCTCCGTCATATCAACTCCGTACTGGTCAAGAATCTTGAGATCAGCCGACCGACGAGCATGCGGTGCTACGCTTTCTTTAGACTCATCTTGCATCGCCTCCAACTGCTGCCGATCAAATACGTCCTCCAATGTACCGCGTAGCTCCTCCAGATCCACGTTCATATCACTGAGCAATTTCGTCGCCCGAGCCTTGTGCTGCAACAGCATGCTATAGACGATGTGCTCGGTACCGATGCGCTCCTGCCCAAACTCCGTCGCCAGCTGCCAGGCGGTCCGTATCATCTCCAGCACCTCGGCGTTCATCCCTTTGTGAACAACCACCACCACGAACGACTGCGCGGTTAAGCCTAGCGCCAACTCCGCCCGATCCAAGGTTACGCCATTCTCCGCCAAAATCTTCGCGCCCAGCGACGAATTCTGCGCCAGTACGCCGAGTAA
>CAMURE010000054.1 GCA_947097375.1 uncultured Candidatus Saccharibacteria bacterium | reverse complement strand
CAGCCTCTCCGACAAGTCGATAGCTCTGCGGACGGCGTTGCCGGATGCATTCGACTTGGAGGAGACGGCCGGAAGACGAACCGCGGTAGTCACTCCACCGTCCTCCGCCAGAGCACACTCTTCGCTCAAATCTCCACCGGAGATTTCTCGCGAGCGTTCGGCTGAAACGTCCGTTACTCACGAACGTTTCACAGTCTCTAGCGTAGGAGATGTCGTGTCTGCTCACTCGCCTATCCTCTACTCCGGTAATCTCTTTCTCGACCCACAGGTACGGGTCGGTGTGTACGAGCAAGAGATTGATGAGCGGTATTTGGCGGATCCGCTGGAGGTGGCGATTGAGAAATTGTACCTCAGCCGCGACTTACCGATTTCTGATACCAAAATTCGCCAATTAATAGCCGATTATCTGTTCACCGAAGCGGATCGGATGACACCGCTTGAGCGCCTGTCGGGTGGCCAGAAAGCTCGCTTTCAGATCATTGCTATGCTGGCGAATGACCCGCAGCTGCTGATTTTGGACGAGCCAACCAACCATCTTGATTTACCAAGCATTGAGGAGTTGGAGACGGCACTGGCGAAATATTCTGGCGCCATCCTCTACGTCAGCCACGACAATTATTTCCGCCAAGCAGTTGACGGTGAGGTGGTGCAAATTGGTGCGGCTTGAGTGATTAGATAAGCCAATTAAAATACCGCGAGAATAAAAACCTCGCGGCATCTTAAGTCTCAAAAATTATTCGGCGATTAAACCGTTTTTCCGGAGCGCATCCTGAAGCTTCGGTCGGTCGAATCCCAGGATGACCTCGCCGCAAACATCGGTTACCGGCACGCCCTGGAAATTGCCGCCATTCTTGCTGAGCAATTCTTCTTTAGCGCTTGGATCAGCCTCAATGTCCTTGGCAACAAAATCAATGCCGAGTTTTTTTAGCCACTCCATCTCGGTGTGGCAGAATGCGCACCAGCTGGTGCTGTAGACAGTGACTTTAGCGTCTTGATGATTGGCCGTGTTATCTTCGCTCATAACTTCCCTCCTTATGGCTTTTCTCTATTGTAGCATAAGCATTGGCATCTCGGCAATGCTACCCTAGTCTCGGGACGCGCGACTCGTTAAGTGCCAGCCGTCACACCCTCGGCAATAATACACGTCTAATTCTAGTTTTGGTGACACTAGCTCCTGCGTATCGGCGGCCCGTCTGGCGATCTGCTCGGTGGCGAAGCGGCGCTTGCGCCGGCAAGCGTCGTGATCGGTAGTTGTTAGCATCGGCTTGACGAATACCCGGGCCGATTTTGGTTGGTTTTTCGGGTAATTTCGCCGTGGCATCTTGTCAAGAGTATAGCATGTTGCTATAGTGACAGAGTAATGGCTGAGAGACCAGATGTTGAGAATGGCGTGACGACAGCGACGGAAGTGGCGGCGGCTCGGGTTATTCTCGGGACGATCGGCGACACAACGTGGCGAATGTTTGTGCCGAGTATCGGCTGTACGCTGCTGGGTGTGTGGTTGGATAGTGTGTTTGGTTTGAAGCCGTGGCTGATGTTTGCTGGCGTGGTACTTGGCTTTTTGGGTGCGTATCTGCTGGTGAGTAAGCAGTTGGGACGCGTGAAACGAAAAAAGGAGCGTAAAAAGATATGATGCAACGATTTGCCAGTGCCGGTCCGCACATTTCAGTCAAGGCTGATGAAGTAGCGAATGTCATGGGCGTGTCGATCACCAATTCGCACATGCTTGGTGTGCTGGGGCTGATCGTTTTGGTGTGGCTGATGTTCCGGACGCGGGCGGCAGTGCTGGGCAAGAAAAAGCATAATTTTGCGACGCGGCTGGTACATTGGACATTTGATGGGCTGTACAATACGGTTTGCCAAGTCATCCCTGACCAGACATGGGCGCGTCGAGTGGCGCCGCTGTGCATCACTATATTCTTTTTCGTGGTGGCGCAGTATTGGCTGGGACTGCTGCCGATCGTAGGGCCGATTACTGTGGGTAGTCATGGTACGCCGCTGTTTCGTGGTGGCGTGGCTGATCTGAATATGACGTTTGGCCTCGCTATCGTGACGATTATTGCCGCACAGGTGTACGCCTTCAAATACCTCGGCTTTAAGGGTAATATGGGCCGCTATTTTGTCAATCCACTGCGCGATCCGATTATGGCGTTCGTCGGCATTCTGGAATTGGTGGCGGAGTTTTCGCGCCTGCTCGGGCTGAGCTTCCGTCTGTTTGGTAATGTGCTGGCGGGCGAGGTGCTGCTGATCATGATCGCCTTTTTGACGCAATATATCTCGCCGGCGGCGCTCCAGCCGTTTTATCTGTTCGAGCTGTTCATCGGTGGTATTCAGGCGTACATTTTCTTTATGCTGTCAACGGTATTTATTTCGCTGGGGCTGGCTCACCACGACACGCACGAGCCGACTGATCATGCTCATTCACCTGCTGATACGACGAAACTCGCGGCAGCGAATGATTAGAAAAGTAAAGTATTAAATAAAGGAGAAATCAATGAAAGAATTAGCATTTGCACTCACCTACGCCATCCCGGCTGCGCTGGCAGCGATCGGCGCTGGTATCGTCGGCGCGGCAGCGATGAACGCGGCTGGCCGCAATCCAGAGAAAATTAACGATCTACGCACCATGATGATCCTCGGTATTTCGTTCATCGACGCCCTAGCGATCATCGGTTTCGTGGCGGCTATCGTCGGCAAAGTTATGTAATTTGAGAGGTAAATTGTGGAGACTATATTGACACAATTTGCGAGTGCCGAAGCGCACGCGGCCGAAAAGGCTGACCTGTTCAGTTCGCTCGGTATTGATTGGAAGCTGCTGATTTTACAAACGGTGGCGTTCTTGATCTTGCTGGTGATTCTCCGCAAGTGGGTGTATCCACCGCTGGCAGCGATGCTCGACAAGCGCGAAAAAGATATGCGCACAGCTGAAAAGGCAGCGCAGTCGGCCCGCGACAATGCTGATAAAGCTGAAAAAATGACTAACGAGTTGATGCGAAAAGCTCGAACTGAGGCTAGTGAAATTGTGGCAGCAGCGCGCGAGGAGGCAGCTTCGGTCGTCGAGCAAGCTGCAGCCAAGGCGACTGCCAAGTCCGAGACCATCGTCAGCGCGGCACAGGCGGAAATTGCTAAGGAAGTTGAGCAGGCCAAGAAAGCGTTGCACAATGAAACGCTGGAATTGGTGGCTGAGGCAACGGGCAAGGTTTTGAACGAGAAAGTTGATGCTAAGACAGACGCCACGCTAATCGCGACTGCGGTCAAGGAGGTTGCCTAGTCATGGCGCGGACGCTTCGGCGAAAGTTGGCACGACACGCGGCCGAGCGGCTGCTCAAGGGCGACGCAGCAGTGATCGATGAACTGGCGGCGCTGATCGTCCACGAGCGGCGCGAGCGAGAGGTTGATCTGTTGGTGCAGGATATTGAGGTGGAATTAGCTGAGCGCGGAACTATCGTGGCGACGGTGGAAAGCGCGCGGGCGCTGGACGAGGCGACGAAGGATGCAATTAAACGGCTACTATCATCTAACTCGGGCATGCGGGCTTCGCGCCGGGCGTCCAGGGACGCTCGGGCTGCAGAGCAACCCTCGCCAGATGATAGTATCCGCGCACCCGA
>CAMURE010000053.1 GCA_947097375.1 uncultured Candidatus Saccharibacteria bacterium | reverse complement strand
CAGACATGGCAATCGTTGATATATACTCATAGCCGCCCAGAAGTTTTAAGAATAGTAATACGGCTTCGCCAAGATAGAATAGCCATAGCCTCTTTGATGATTTGCAGTACGAATAGCACAAAAAGGCGAAGACAAACGGAGCAAACATCAGCGGCTCTATCCAGTACATGTTTTGTGCGTAGCCAACAACCCACGGACTAAGGGCAACCAATATTGCAAATACCACTGCAGCAACAAAGCCAAATAATTTCCTAACTCTAAGAGCTACAAGCGCCATAAGAGCCGCCATGGCCGCAGACAAAACCACATTAACCTTCTTGAAATACGATGATAGTTTTGCATTATCCTTTGGTGCTAGCGCCGTAATTATTCTTGCCTGTAGACCATATTGTGAAGCATAGGGCTTGAGCAAGCTGGCGTCGCAACCTTCAGCCATCATGACCGGATTATAATCTTCATTTTTGGCAACGATTAGCGGTCCACTATAGCCAGACTTTTCCTTGCAACGGGCCGTCTTTTCTACTATGGCCGATGAGTCGCGCTGAAAGCTATCAAACCATTCGCGCCACAAACCGACTCCAAAAATATTACCAAAGAAAGATAAAAACAAAACTCCCCAGACAACTCCAAAAAACAGTATGCTCTTTTTTCGCTCCATAATACTTACCATATAGTATCATAACTTAACGATAGACTAAAGTGACCACCTAAATTATAATAGCGTCATGAAACCACTTTTATCTATCATCGTTACTGCCCATCACGAAGGCCTTATTGCTCATAAAACTATGCGCTCCATTGAACGTGCTGTCAGCCTGCTTCGTGATAGCGATATTTCTTACGAAATAATTATATCAATTGACCGTGGCGATGAAGAAACAATTCGCTACTTCAGTAATTATACCGCTCTACCGATCGCTATACACCAATGGGATCATGGCGACCTCGCTCAATCTCGCAATAGTGCTATCACCAAGGCGCATGGTCGTTTCGTCGCATTTATTGACGCTGATGATTTGATGAGTGCCAATTGGCTTCGTGATGGTGTACGGTTTTTAACGGCTCACTCCTACGGTCAGTATGTTGCCCATAGTGCATACACTATTGAGTTTGAGGGAGCAAATGCCATCGTTGAAAAAGTTGGCCATACCAATAAAGACCGCGACACCCTGCTGAGTGTACTTTCGGGACGATGGAACTCGGTCATTATTGCGCCAAGTACTTTACTTCGCCAATTTCCGTATACACCAAATAGCCCCGGATATGGCTACGAGGATTGGTTTATGAGCTGCCAGTTCATCCAGCATGGTGTTAAAAATGTCCTCATTCCGGAAACCGCTATCTTTGTTCGCCGTAAGGCCACTGGCTCGGAATGGGCACGTCAAAAAACTAGCCGCTCAGTGCTCCACGCCCACCCACTCTTTAGTCCATCGCACTTTCGTACCATCAAGCTTGACTCGGTTGCCACGCCCGCCTCAGAGCAGCGGCGCCAAACAAAAAATACCATCAAAGAACTGCTGATTCGTTCTCGCATTCCACTAGGGTTAGTCAAGCGGCCGCTGGCAATTATCCGACGCGGACGCAATGCGTTCAAAAAGAAGAAATCGACACCGGCGACCGAGGTGCTACCAGCATGGCTTGATACTGAATGGCGAGCACTGCATCATATCGAAAAACTAATTTTTCCACCAGATCCATTGCCGACAGTATACCACACAATTACTGACGATCATTATCGTGTTGGCTTGGCGTACTGGCAAATATGTCGCGATTTACGAAACGACACCTATGATTATGTGCTGTTTGTACCGTGGCTCAAGCGTGGTGGTGCTGATCTATTTGCTCTTAACTATGCCAACACCGCTGCGTCACTCGGCAAGAAAGTTCTGGTTATTGCCACAAATGAAGTTGACGCTAATTATTCAGAATGGCGACCGCGACTTAACACCGATGTAGACTTCGTGCCATTCGGAACAATTACTCGATTTTTCCCGATAGAACAAAAATATAGACTGCTAGAGCAATTGATCGAGAATATTCATGCACCCGTACTCCATATTCTCAATTCAGAGCTAGCCTATGATTTTGTGCGAGATCACGCAGTGTATATCAAAGCCACCGGTAAAAAAGTTATCGCTACGTCCTACAGCCAAAGCACCGATGAAAGTGGACGAGTGTTTGGTTTTTCACACAGTCACCTACCGCAGGTCTATCACCTGCTAGCCGAGATAACCACCGACAATGAAGCTGTCAAGTCGATGTGGGTTAATGAATATGCTTATGATGCAGATATGATCACCGTTCATCATCAGCCGCTTGATAGCGGTGCGTACACACCGATAACAGAGTTGGCCGGTCAAAGACGGGTTCTCTGGGCGTCCCGCCTATCACCAGAGAAATTACCTCAATTAGTTGCAGCTATCGCTGATCTATTACCTGATGATATCCATATTGATATGTACGGTGACGCATCAAGCGAGTTTCCCACTCATAAACTACCGTCACATCCGCGGGTTCATTACCGCGGCGGCTTTAACGGTATACCGTCACTGCCCGTTGATAACTATGACGCCTTTCTCTATACGTCGCTCTTTGACGGCATGCCAAATACGCCAATCGAGATAGCCCTGCGCGGATTGCCGCTCGTGGCAGCACGGGTTGGTGGAGTGGCGGACTTTGTTGGTACATATGGACAGATTGTTGATGATATCACCAATCCAAAAGCCTATGCTGAAGCATTAGCTGTTGTTCTGGACAATCCTAAGACAGCGTTTGCTAACGCTCAATCTCTACGAAAGCAGGCGCTACGTGATTTTTCACAAAAAAGGTTTTTGACAGAAGTTAGGCGTATGCTTAAGCGATAATTGTCTGCTCTACTCGCGCACCCTCATCTCACCCCTAACCGCCTCATTACCAGTCTCAAGTGGTGGAGCAGCATATTCGTGCCACGTACGGCCGTCAAAGGTGGAGAAGTAGGCGCGGTAGACACCAACTGGGAAGGAACGAGTGGTCTTGAATTCTTGTTCTTGACCAGGTTGAATGGTGGTTGGTTGGAGGCAGCCGAGATCATAGTTTGCTCCATGTTGGTTGCGCATAATGAGACAGGTGCGGTTAGTGGTGGTGATGGGTTGGCTGGCAAAGTTCTTGATCTTAAAGGTGGTAGTGACTGGCTCGCCAGCACGTGGAGTGGAATTAGAGAAAGTGATACCCTGGGTGAGAGTGGGGTTGGGGAGGATGGTGAATGATAAGCTGGTTACTTCCTTACCAGTCAACCCCGGTAGCGCCACCCCTTCGTGCCAGCGACTACCATCGTATAGCGCAAAGAAGGCTCTATACGTGCCTGGTTTGTCAAAAGGACGACTTAGCGAAAACTGCACACTACCATTTGGAGCAATTCCCTTTGTCGATTGACAGCCGAGGTCATGGTTCTCGCCACGTGGACCCCGAATAATGTAGCACAGGCGCTGATTAGTCTGCGACACCGCCGAACTAAGATTACGCAGAGTGAATGAGCCGGTCAGCTTGTCACCAGCACGCGCTGGCGCTGGCGTTATTGATAATCCCTGTGACATGACGACATCTTGCAGCACCCTCATCTCACCCCTAACCGCCTCATTACCAGTCTCAAGTGGTGGAGCAGC
>CAMURE010000052.1 GCA_947097375.1 uncultured Candidatus Saccharibacteria bacterium | reverse complement strand
CTGCTAAAAAGGAGGCTAAGTAATGAAATACAACGATCTCCAAGTTTCAGCAAACAAGAATAAAAAGCGTGTTGGTCGCGGTATCGCCGCTGGCCAGGGTAAAACCGCTGGTCGTGGTACCAAAGGTCAGAACGCCCGCACTGGTAAAAAGCTTCGCGCTATGTTCCAGGGTGGTCAGCGTCCATTGGCTCAGGCTGTACCAAAAGCTCGCGGTTTTAAGAGCTTGCGCACGCCAGCTCAGGTAGTCTACCTCGACCACTTGAACGCCTTTGATGGCAAAACCGTCGACAACGCATTGCTATTTACCGAAGGCTACATCGCCACACCGTTCCACACGGTCAAGGTGATCGCCCGCGGTGAATTGAAGGCTAAGGTTGACTTGAAAGTCCAAGCTGCTTCCGCTTCAGTCGTCAAAGCGATTGAAAAAGCTGGCGGCTCATTTGAGAAAGTTGCGACACCACTGCGCCAAAGCACAAAAGACGTTGAGGAGAGCGATAAGTAATTTTATCAGCCACACAAACAAATACCCCGCACAGGACGGGGTATTTTACGTAAATGGTATAATATGAATATGTTCAATAAATCAAAAGACGGTAAATCTGCAGCAAGCTATTACCAAAAAATTGGCTCAAGGCTGGGGTATCTACTCGTCATGAAGCGCAGTCAGCACTTCGGATATTACGATGATCAACACATGACTGAGGATAAAGCACAGGCTAACTACCATAGTAAGTTCATCAAATTACTCCAACTACACCCAAATATGCACGTACTAGACGCTGGC
This sequence comes from uncultured Candidatus Saccharibacteria bacterium, assembly GCA_947097375.1. Next base: position 3,003 of record CAMURE010000052.1, on the reverse strand, counting down.
TGTGGACAAGGTGTTGTCGCTACTAAAATCGCAAAGACCTGTGAGGTCAAGGTTACTGGCATTACGATAACACCACACGAAGTTAAAAATGCTACTCGCAGAGCTCTAAAGCATGGGGTTGCAGCACGAACATCATTTCTAGTGCAAGATTACTCAGATTTAAGTTTTAATGACAGCAGCTTTGATCGCATTTATACAACAGAATCTTTATCTCATGCTCGGGACGTCAAACAGGTGCTGTCGGAGTGTTACAGAGTACTTAAACCTGGAGGAATGCTAGTCTGCGCCGAGTATGAGATGGATTACAAAAATTTTAACCAAGAAACAAAACGATTAGCTGATCTAGTGAAGGATTACGCTGCGATCCATGCCATGAATCAATTTGGTAAGGGTGAATTTGAACAGTCTATCAAGGAAACCGGTTTTGAACTAATGGAGGTTCAAGATTGGACTAAGGGTGTAAAGCCCTCGTTTGACCGATTAAGACGATTGGCGAAGCCTTTTACTAGTACCGTTAAGAAGCTGAGACTTGAACGCTTATTTGTTAATGTGACGGCTGCCTCGCTATATTCTGATGGTGTTGAAAATAACGTCTTCGCATATAAAGTATATATCTGTAAAAAACCACTCTAGACTGTACTTTGTCTAAGACAACCGACGGTCAATTTAGATAAAACAGCAATAAACCTATGGAAAAGCATCAACAATTACGCTATACTGAAAAGAGTTACTGAGGATATAAATGCCAAAGACAGAGGGGTAAACGACGATGATGAGTTGGAAGACCGTGTGGCGGTCGCTGAAAAATAAAGATATGCAGAAACGCCTGGCCATTGTGGTGGGGATTATTGTGGTGTATCGAATGCTGGCGCATATTCCGGTGCCGCTGGCGAATCCGACACAGATGAAGACGGCACTGGCGGCCGCACTGGGGCAGACTGACCTCGGTGGGTTCTTGAACTTGCTTTCGGGTGGCGCGCTGGCAAGCTTTTCACTCGTGCTGGTTGGACTCAGTCCATTCATTACCGCTAGTATCATCACTCAGCTACTCACCAAGGCCATCCCGAAGCTCGAGGAGCTACACAAGGACGGCGAATCGGGCAGGCGCAAGATCCAGCAATGGACGCGGCGGCTGACCATCCCACTGGCTATCGTCCAGTCGATCGCCTTTATCTTCCTCTTGCGCCAGACAGTGCTAGCTGGCGGTACGACCACGCTGAGCGATCCGACGATGCTCGAGTGGACAGTTGGCGTGACGGCAATGACAGCCGGATCAGTCCTGCTCATGTGGCTGGGTGAATTGATCACCGAGCAGGGTATCGGCAATGGTATCTCTATCTTGATTTTCGCTGGTATCATCAGCCAGATTCCGCAGATGCTCGGTTCGCTCATTTCGTCGCTCGGGAATACTGCGGCTGGTGGACTGAACGTCTTTAACTGGTTTACCCTGCCGGTCAATCCAACCGTCTTTTGGCTGGTGATAATCATGGCTATCGCCTCACTCATCGTTCTTTACTTCTTGGTAAAAATTAACGAGGCCCAGCGCGTCATCACTATCAACTATGCCAAGCGCGTTCATGGCAACTCCAGCTACGGTGGCATCAAGAGTATCCTGCCGGTCAAGCTGATCGCTGCTGGCGTCATCCCGGTCATCTTTGCCGTCGCCTTTCTCAGCTTGCCGCAATTCATCGGTCAAGTTATGAAGGCCTCGGGCAATCCAAACCTGCAAAACACTGCCAACACCCTGATCACGTGGTTCCAGGCACCCAACCCAGGCTCCTTTACTGGCAGCACCTGGGAGGCATTCATTTATCCGACGCTGTATTTCCTCCTGGTCATTGCCTTCACCTATTTCTACACCGGGATCGTCTTTAACGCCAACGAAATCGCTGAGAATCTGCAAAAGCAGGGCGGCTTCATCGAGGGTATTCGACCTGGTGAGCAAACCGAGAAATATCTGATGCGCACCGTCAATCGCTTGATCTTGTTCGGCTCAATCGTCCTCGGTATCATCGCCATCTTGCCATTCATCGCGGAGTACCTGATGTATCACTTAGCGGCGATCAGTGGCTCACGCCTGTCGATCGGTGGTACTGGTCTGCTCATTGTGGTCTCAGTCGGCCTCGAGTCACTACGCCAGCTCAACTCGCGCGCCTTGATGGTTACCTATGATGACTTTAATACTGATGATCTCACAGGCGACACACCAAAAAAGCGACGGTTACTCCGTAGAAAATAAGCTAAAATCCCCGCCTCAAAGCGGGGATTGTTATTTCGATAAATCTCAGGCTATCGTACTATGTACGTATACGTCACGGTAGAACCTTCTTTACGTTCATTCTGGCACACCGGTGCGATCTCTGTAGCGATCTTGTTGCTATTTACCATTTTACAGCTAGGAATGCCGAATTGATTAAACTGATTTGTTGGTGAGATGGCTTGCCAGTTGCCTTTTTCCTTAACAACGAACATATGTGCAGCAGGACTACCGCAGCCATACCCGAGGAGCAGTTGCGTCTCATCGTTACTATGAGCAATTACCCGGTGCACGGTATCATTAAAATCACAGCTCGATAGCTCCTTACTTTTTAGAAATGACCGAACCTCCTCGACGAGCTTATCGCTGCGTTGTATCATGCGGTCGCCCTCTTGACGATACTTGAGTGAACCCAGATCGACGCGGATATCACTCTTTGAGCGTATCGGAATGTGATGTCCGATTATCTGTCGCTCTTTATCATATAGCAATGCAAAAAATACCGTGCTAATGAGCAATATAACGATCGTAACCGCCATTATCGGCACGAGTATCCTCTTTCGTTTATGCTGTTTTTGCGGATCTGGCTTCGTATTGTCGGTATCCATATCCCTCCTCCTTATTATGCTATGTGCTATTTAGTATAGCATCTATGCTTTCTTGTAATAAATCGCTTGCAAGTGTTGACTACTTGCTGTATAATTGACAACTGTAACTTATGGCGAGTCAAAAGGAAGTCATCAAAA
>CAMURE010000051.1 GCA_947097375.1 uncultured Candidatus Saccharibacteria bacterium | reverse complement strand
TGAAGTGGCGGTATGGACCCATGTCGTGTTCGGCCTGCGGCGCATCGCCGATGACGCCTGCTTGATATGACTGCACCATCTTGGCCACCCGCTGCACCAAATTACCGAGGTCATTACCCAGCTCGCCGTTATAGGCGGCTTCAAACTTCTCCCAGGTGAAATCACCGTCATCTTGCGTTGGCACGTGACGCAGGAAATAATAGCGGAACGCCTCAACACCGTAGTGCGGGATGATATCAGCCGGACCGACACCATTACCGAGACTCTTACCCATCTTGGCGCCACCAACGTTGATAAACCCATGTACCAATAGTACCTTCGGTAGCGGTAAATCCAGCGCCATCAACATCGCCGGCCAAATCCCAGCATGAAAACGAAGGATATCCTTACCAATCACCTGCACATTTGCCGGCCAAAATGCCTGCCATTCCTCTGGACGATCAGGATAGCCAATGACCGTGATGTAATTACTCAGCGCATCCAACCAAACGTACATCACCTGCGTGTCATCGCCTGGCACCGGTACACCCCAGCTGAGGTTTTTGCGCGGCCGCGAAATTGACACATCTTTCAGGCCATCTTTCATCAATTCCAAGAATTCTTTTTTGCGGAATTCTGGTACAATTTTCATCTTGTTTGACTCAATCGCCTGACGAATGTTCTCCGAAAAGGCACTGGTTTTGAAATAATAATTCTCTTCGCTCAGTCGCTGGTACGGCGCTTGGTGGTCAGGACAAATGCCATTATTTTCAGCTGCTTCTTTGTCAGTGACGAACGCCTCGCAACCTTGGCAGTACCAGCCTTCGTATGTGCTTTTGTAGATGTAGCCAGCCGCAGCTAGCTTCTGCCAAATATACTGCACCGCGCCAACATGATGCGGGTCAGTCGTGCGGATAAAATCTGTCGCCGAAATATTTAACTCAGCGATCATGTTCTGGAAATTGCCGTGCATTTGATCAACATAGGCTTGAGGCGTCTGGTTTTGGCTAGCAGCCTTAGCAGCAATTTTATTGCCATGCTCATCCACGCCTGTCTGGAAACGTACTTCGCGCCCGTTTTGCCGCTGATAGCGCGTCCACACATCTGCCAACATATAGTCCATGGCGTGCCCGATGTGCGGCAAACCGTTGACATAAGGAATAGCAGTAGTGATGTAGGCGTGTTGTTTGGTCATAATGTATATTATATCACCACCCTGATAAAACCGCACATTGAGCATCAGCATATGGATGCAACGACGGCAAATCTACCTCCAATATCACCCGATGAGTGCGAAAAATAATTTGGATTATCCGCTGTGTCAATTGGTGAGATAAAAATATTATCGCTAGGAACGCCCGCCTGGATAGCCAGCGAATGATTAAATCCTTGCATATCCAGATATATTCCGTCGGCTGTTTGATGGCAGAAATCTTGCCATTTTAGGTCATCTCGATAATCAAAATAATCCATACGATAATTTTTCTGCGTGATGCTTGGCGACATCCAAATTTGTAACTCTTTTGCCTGGCTGCCGCGCTCGACAAAATATCGAACTGCCCGAGACATTAACTGCGCAACCGTCGAATGCCGACCCAAATGCACCAACATCAGCGCCCGACGTTTTGGATCATAAATGACGGTGGCGATACAGTCCGCCACTGGCAAAAATAAACCGACACCAGCCGCTTCGGTATAGAGCGCATCAGCAAAAATCCCCTCGCTGTTATGTCGAGTCGTGTCAGCTTTAGTAACGTCAGCGATGGTATCAAACGTTTGTCCTTGGTCATACGAAATTACGTGATAGACAATGTCGTCGTAATTAATGCCAATTTGATCGCAAAACCGCCGCCGATTGTCCAGCACCTCAGCTACGTGGCGACCGCGAATACGATTGAGCATGGTGCCGTCGTCTTTCGACGAAACCGTGACCAACAGATCAGAAGGAAAACAAGCAGGCTGATCTGCCGCAATCATTACGCCCGCCACTCTTTCAGTAGCCGCTGCCAGTCCGCAATCGCTAAATCTTCGGCACGAGCATCAGGTGAAATGTTAGCCGTTTTCAGCAACTGTTCGGCAGTGTCTTTACTAACACCCAGTCCGCCGCTCAGACTAGAACGCAGTTTTTTACGTTTGGCCGAAAAACCAGCTTTGACGATGCGGAAAAAATCTTTGTGGTCTTCAGCGGCAACGAGCGGTTCGGTGCGAGTTCTCAACACCACCACTTGCGAATCAACTTTTGGCGGTGGCGTGAAAAAATGCCGTGGTACTTCAATGTCTAGTTCCACCTCAGCAAATATTTGCGCGCTAACCGCTAAAATACTCATTTCGCCAGGCTCCGCCGCGATGCGCCGGGCAACTTCTTTTTGCACCAGCAGTACCGCCAAACTCGGTTTATTTTCCGCCGTCATCAACTTTTCAACAATTTTACTCGTAATATAGTACGGCACATTGGCGACTACTTTATAGCCAGCTGGCAACTGATTCAAATCAAATTGCAAAATATCTTCGTTAATCACGTCCAGGTTTTTACCAGGAAACTGCCCCGGCAATTTACGCGCCAAATCCGCGTCAAATTCTACCGCTACCACACGCTGAGCTCGTGCCAACAACCGGCTGGTCAAGGTACCAAGTCCTGGCCCAATCTCCAACACTACATCATCTTCATCAAGTTCCGCCGCCTCGGCAATCTCTGCCAAAATCTCCGGGTCACGCAACCAATGCTGGCCTAATTCTTTTTTCGGCCCACGCGCTGACGCCATCTAGCGACCATCTCCGTTCGTCCAATCAGTCGCCAGGTCAAACCCATGCGGATGCCGCACCGCAAAACCACCAGTGTCATACACTTTACCAGGACCCATACTGGTTTCCACCACCGAGCAGCGCGGATAATTACCATAATTTGCCGCTACTAAAACATAGCCATCTTTATCCACCTTGGCGCCGTCCGCCCGCACCGTATAACCACCGCCGCCGCACGCATTGATAACGATATTCATCGGCAGATCATAGTAGGTTTCGCGGTGTGATATACCGCGTGAATCAGTAAAGATATGCGCACCCTTTGACTTCGTCAGCGGATTTTTCGGCTTAGTGCCGATCACTTCGATTTGCTTTTTAGGCTGTTTACTGATACGACTATCTATTTCTTTACGGCTAATCTCAACACCGCGCTCGGCCTGAGCCTGGTAAGTCACGGTACGAATACCCTTTTCGCCCAGCTGCTTGATCTCCTTAAAACCAATCGGCTGATTCGCATCCTTGATCTGCTCCACTGGGAAGTCAACGTCAACCTCCTCGGTCACGGTTCGCAGCGGCGCACGGGTAATGTTCATCAGCACGTTTGTCCCATCCAGCAGCATATTATCGCTCGTCATAAAATCAACCCTATCCTCAACATAGAGCGTGATTCCTGCCGCTTTGGCTATTCGCTGTGGTGTCTGCTCCGCCGTGGTGATATGCGAGCGCCGCGAACCATCAATGACCGTTACCGGCCGAGCCCGGAAAATTGTCACCGTAAATGTTGTTCCCGTCAGCTCCATATCAATATTCGGCTCAACCATGTCGCGCTGCTCATCAACCGTTACCCGCGCCAGCTGTAACGCCTGGCGCACCGTACGCGCTCGTGTCATAACTGTCTGCTCACGGCCACGATCATAAATTGTTACAAGTCGTTCCACCGACGGCGAAGCACGATTGTCCTGTGCTCGAGCAGACCGAGTCAACAACAAACCGACCGCACCAGCTATGAAAATCATGAAGCAAATTGATAGAATAGCCAGCTGCCAGCCCTTTTCTATCCGCCATTTCCACCACTTCATCATTCCACTCAGTA
>CAMURE010000050.1 GCA_947097375.1 uncultured Candidatus Saccharibacteria bacterium | reverse complement strand
AACTGCTGGCGTCGGGACACGGCGTGGTGGTGGTCGACAATTTATCAAATTCATCGGCTGAGAGCCTGCGGCGGGTTGAGGAAATTACCGGCCAGTCGGTGCCGTTTTATGAGTTTGACCTACGTGATCGGACACGGCTGGCAGAGTTGTTTAGGTCTGAGACGATTGACGCAGCGATTCATTTTGCGGGCCTGAAAGCTGTCGGTGAGTCGGTGGAAAAGGCGCTGCTATATTATCAGAACAATTTGGAAAGCACCTTGACGCTGCTCGATGTCATGCAGGAATTTGACGTGAAAAAGCTGGTCTTTTCGAGCTCGGCAACGGTGTACGGCGACCCGGCGCGGCTACCGATTACCGAGGATATGCCACTGTCGGCGACTAATCCGTACGGTCAAACCAAATTAATGATTGAGCACATCCTCCGCGATGTGGCGGCAACCAAGCAGGGCTGGCAGTTTACCTCGCTGCGTTATTTCAATCCCGTTGGCGCTCATCCGAGCGGTCGCATTGGCGAAGATCCGTCGGGCATTCCGAATAATTTGCTGCCGTTCGTATCGCAAGTGGCAGTCGGCAAGCGCGACCACTTAAGTGTGTTTGGCGACGATTATGACACGCCGGATGGCACGGGTGTACGTGATTATATTCACGTGGTTGATCTGGCGCGGGCGCATGTGGCGGCGTTGGAACATTTGGGTGATCCGGATGAATATAAAGTGTATAACATTGGTACTGGCCGCGGTACGTCGGTGTTGGAGTTGGTAAAAGCGTTTGAAAAGGCGTCTAGCCGGGACGTTCCGTATCAAATCACGCCGCGCCGGCCGGGCGATATTGCCGCATGTTATGCTGACCCGGGCTTGGCAGAGGCAGAGCTGGGCTGGCGAGCGGAATTGACTATTGAGGACGCTTGTCGGGATGCCTGGAATTGGCAGAGTAATAATCCGGATGGCTACGGCGCATAAGGTGCTTTATAGGCAGCTAAATCCGACGGGGCGACTCGTCGGATTTTTGTGGGCAAGACGTGTTTATTTATGAACTGCTCAAGATCCGCCGTTCGTAGTAGCTCGAGCGTTTGCTGAGTTCAGCATTGAGCTGGTCAATGCCGCCAAATTGTTCAACCAGTGTCTGGCGATTTGAGAATAAATTGGTACCCAGCCCCATGCGGTCGCCATCTACTGTCACACCCAGTGCCGCCAAGGTCGAGGGGTACATGTCAAAGGTGGCAAATTGGCGGTTGGTGGCGCGAGTTGGCTGAACGGCAGGGTTGATGAAGGCGTTGTAGACGGTGCGTTGGTAGGGAGCGCCAGCAATTTTTTCTTCATAATATGGCGTCTGCATACCAAGGTGATCACCACTGATGATGATGGTGGTGTTGGCGTAAAATGGTTGTTGTTTGGCCCATTCGACGAAAGACGCAATTTGCTTGGAGGCGCAGGCGTGTACATTGTCGTATTTCGCTTCAAATTGCTCCTTGCAAACATCTTTATCCATCCAGCCGTCGGTAAAGTGGGTATCAACGGTCAGCATTTGCAAGTTAAATGGTTTGTCTAATTGACTGAGGCGAGTCGCTTCATCGCGGGCAAATTGGAAAAGCTTTTTATCTTCATAGCCCCACCATACCTCGTAGTTTTGTGGGATTAAACCATGCTTTCGGGCATAGGTGAGGTCAATGATGTGGTAGTCACCGTGTTGCTCCAGCAATTTGTCGCGTCCGCCGAAAGCTTTGTTTGAGCCCATGAGGAATGATTGGTTGTAGCCAGCTTTTTCAAGCACTTGCCCGAGCGTGTAAGCGCCCGGCAAGAATTTATTAAAATCACCCATGCCGTTGCGGTCGCGGCCGCCAAACACGCCACCGTCTTTGAGCGGTACACCAGCTGACTGAGCAGTCATGCCTGCTACCGTCCAGGTGGTGCCGTGGGCAGGTAGGGCGCCACCAAGGCCTGAGGGTCGGTGTGAAAATGAAGTGTTGGTCAGCGCCAATTTCTCCAGCTCCGGCATGACTGATGTGTCGCTCATGCCGCCGTTGGCTTTGGAGGCGGGCGTATTTTCTAGCGATTCAACATAGATATAAATCAAGTTACGTTTGGTGCTTGGGAAGGTCAATTTGACGCCGCGCGGATCGACATAATGCTGGTCGTAAATCTTTGACGACTGAGCGAGTGCGATGACATAGGCGGGAATGCTGAAACTCTGGACCAGCAGGGCTAGGCCAATCAGGAATAGGCCGCCTGCATAATACGCTTGGTGACGCAAGCGGAGCGGTCGTTTTTTCCAGCGTAGTTTGAGGATGATTGGTAGTAGCAAAATGATGAGCAGCCCCATAACGTAAGGGATATTTTCCCAGATGGCCGAGGTAAAGCTGCTGGACTGTCCGCCCGCCAGGCCGTTCTTGAAATAAAATAAAATCTCGTCAATCTTGGCGTCACGAAATTGAGTAATTTTATAACGGCTGGCGATGAAGAAAATAGCGCTGAGTAGCAACAAGATGACAATAGCCACGCGAACGATAATGCGGTTATTGGCACCGCGACCAGACGGAGATGTGCTCATAGTGGTATTATACCATCTTTGACTGAGTATGTGGGTCGGTTCCAGGTCTTATCATTTATTACCAAAGCGCGTATACTAATAAGCATGAACGGAACGAAAACGCGATGTCAAGGCTTTGGGGTGAGTTGGTGGATCGGTCTCGGGTTGTTTGTGGCGTTGATCGGCTTTATGGCGTTTGATATTTTGCAGCGCGAAGGTGGATTTGGTAAGAGTGACGATGTATTGGTGATGGGCACCAATGCTGGTTTCAAGCCGTTTGAGTACAAGCAGGGCGATGAAGTCGTCGGCTTTGATGTTGATTTGGCTAAAGAAATTGCCCGCAGCATGAATAAAGAATTGAGGATTGAAGACATGTCGTTTGACGGATTGCTACCAGCATTGGAATCAGGGCAAATTGACATGGCGGTGGCTGGTATGTCGGTGACGCCAGAGCGTGCTAAAAACGCGCTGTTTTCTGAGCCGTATTATTCTGCCTCGCAGCGGATCATTGTCAAAAAAGGTAGTCCAATTCGCAACAGGCATCAGTTGACGGGTAAGAAAATTGGCGTGCAATTGGGTACGACGGGTGATACGTTGGCTGGAAAAATTACTGATGCCAACGTGTCGCAATTCCCGACCGCACCGAGTGTATTGACGGAGCTCAATGCCGGTGGCGTCGAGGCGGTCATTTTGGATGATGCGCCCGCAGCTCAGTATACGGCGGGTTTTCCAGACCTAGAGATTTTACCCGGTGAGCTATCGAGCGAGCATTATGCGATTGCCATCAAAAACAATAATCACGACTTGCTCGAAAAAATTAACCGAGTGTTAGCGGAGATGAAAAAGGACGGCCGATATGACAATCTCATCCGCAAGCATTTTGGTGCCGCAGCGCTTGAATCGATGAAGAAAAAGGAGCCTGAACCATGAATTTCCTGGAAGTGATTTTTGGCGATGGTCGGTGGTTGTATCTATGGCACGGTCTAGAAGTGACGTTGGTCCTGACCGTCTTGTCGCTGCTTCTTGGCACAGCCATTGGTGTCATCATCGCTCTCCTGCGAACTTCGGATGTACGACCATTTAAACTGCTCGGTCGCTACTCGTGGGCCAAGGGATTGAGCCGCTGGAATCCGCTGGCGTGGCTTGGCAAAGTGTATGTCGACATCATTCGAGGTACGCCGCTGCTCGTCCAGCTGTTAATCATGTACTATGTGGTCTTTGGCTCATATCAATTCATGCCGAAGATTTTTGTGGCAGCAATTGCCTTTGGTATCAATAGCGGCGCGTACATTGGCGAGATCATCCGCGGCGGTATCGAAAGCGTTGACAAGGGGCAAATGGAAGCAGCTCGTTCGCTGGGTTTTAGTCGCTGGCAGGCCATGCGTCTGGTGATTTTGCCACAAGCGCTCAAAAATTCGTTGCCAGCGCTGATCAGCGAATTCATCGCCCTATTGAAAGAGACGTCAGTGGTTGGCTGGATTGGGCTAAAT
>CAMURE010000049.1 GCA_947097375.1 uncultured Candidatus Saccharibacteria bacterium | reverse complement strand
GAACGTGCGCGATTTGGTGGATAATTATAAGGCTGAATACGGCATCGAGATGTATTTAAATCTGGATCACGGGCCGACAGTGGAGGGCTGCAAACGGGCGATTGACGCGGGTTATGAGTTTGTGCATATCGATATTTCTCAGGCAAATCATGACGCTTCGGATGAGGAGATTATTGCCAAAACCCGTGAGGTTGTTGAGTACGCCAAGTTTACCGGCGCGTTGGTGGAAGCCGAGCCGCATTATTTTGGCGGCAGTTCTAATGTTCACACCGAAGCCATTGACTATGAAGAAATCAAGAAGACTTTCTCTACGCCAGACGGTGCGCGGGCGTTTGTCGAGGCAACGGGGATTGATACCTTTGCGGCGGCAGTGGGTAATCTGCACGGTAAATATCCGGTACCGAAGGTGCTGGATTTGGAATTGTTAGCACGCATCCGCCAGGCGCTACACTGTCAGATTTCGCTCCACGGTGGGTCAGGTACGCCACTGCATTATTTTGAGGAAGCGGCGAAAATTGGCGTCTCCAAAATCAACATCAACTCCGACATGCGCTATGCTTTCCGCACTACACTGGAAAAAACCTTGCGTGAAAATCCGAATGAATATGCCATCGTTAAGCTAATGCCACCTGTGTACGCAGCCGTTCAGGAAGTGGTTGAGGCTAAGATTCAGGCCTTTGGCTCAGCCGGAAAGGCAGTGGTATAGTGGCAAAAATTATTACTGTCGGCGCTGGTGTGCAAGATGTTTTTTTAAGCCAGTCAGACGCATTGAAACCGGTGTGCGATAGTCCAGAACGTTGTTTTGCTAAGCTAGAACTTGGTGCCAAGGCCGACGTCAACCAGATCCATTTTTCGACGGGTGGTGGTGCGACGAATGCCGCGGTAACCTTTGCTAGGCAGGGCCACGAAGTGATGTTTTTGGGCGTTGTCGGCCGTGATCCGGCTGGTCAAGCAGTGTTGGATGATCTGGACGTGGAGAATGTTGATACGCGGTATGTTCGATTTTCCCAAAAATACAATACGGGCTACTCGGTATTGTTATTGGCGCCAAACGGTGAGCGGACAATTTTGACGTATCGCGGCGCATCGACGCATTATCATGCAGCTGATTTTACCGTGGCAGATGTCGAGGCTGATTGGTTGTATGCATCAACATTAGCAGGTCAGATGACAGTTTTGGATAAGGTATTCCGTGAGGCGCGAGCAGCCGGTATGAAAATTTGCTTTAATCCAGGTAAGCGGGAGCTGGCACAGCGCGATAAGTTAATGGGGCTGCTGGATGATGTGGAGGTGTTAGCGCTAAACAAAGAAGAAATGCAGCAGTTAGTGCCGGGTAATGATCTAGAGCAGCTTGTACGACGAGCGAAGGAGCTCGTACCGGTAGTGTTGCTGACAGACGGTGTGAACGGTTCGATGGCGTCTGATGGCGTAACGATTGTCAGAGCGGCGATGTACGAGGATGTGCCGGCAATTGATCGGACTGGTGCAGGTGATGCATTTGCCAGTGGCTTTTTGAGTCAGTGGGCTCATGGCGCCCAGCTGAAGGACGCAGTAGTATTTGCCAGCGCAAATTCAAGCTCGGTTGTCAATCATATCGGTGCTAAAACTGGTATCTTATATCAAGGTGCACGACTACATGCCATGCCACTAAGCGAAAAGGAGTTTTAATGTCAAGAAACTTAACAAAATTATTGGGTGATTCAGTGCGGACACGAGTTGCCGTCAGTGAGCTCAGACGAATGGCCGGCGATGATAGCGATGTGAGGCTAATCACTGAGATTCTAGCTCGAGCCCACTCAATTATTCGTGCGCTTGGGCTTGATCCAGCAGATACGACGGGTAGAGAAGTGTATCAGGCGCTAATGGCTGCTGCGCCACGGCTTAATCAGACGGCCTGGGCGAAAGCCAGCGACTGGGTGATGATGGATTTTGATGGGCAGATTATCTCGTTTCATCCGGTGGATATTGTCGAAAATTATCATCATCAGTTACCTTACGGCCAGCACTGTATCGAATCTGGTAAGCGCGGGCTTGGCTATGAAATAACTCGTCGTTTTTCAGCTCATCCACGCACGCACACACCGACTGTTGAGCGCGTTGTCTGCGAGGGCGGGATTTGCTATATCGCCTCGGCGGTTGGCGAGCCAGTTAAGTCGGCGTCACCGTTCCAGTTGCCGGTAGCTAACACTAAACCAAAAAGCCGCAAGTCAGCTAGTGTGCCTGTAAAACCCCAAAAATCTGGTAGCAAAAAATCTCACAAAAAGACTCGGCAAAATAGTAGTACTTCAAAGAAGCTCCGAAAAGCTTGAATATCACAAAAATAGCTGGGTGTTGACGTACTCTAATCGGTAGCGTGGTACGTCTTGTTCGCCTGTACTAACTCGATAATTTCGTCGACGCTGTCGGTGATAGTATAGATATCGAGATCTTTCTCAGCGATGGCCCCCTCAGATAGCATATGATTACGGAAAAAGGCGTCCAAATCACTCCAGAATGCTGTGTCAAATAGGATCACCGGTGCGCGGTTGGCTTTCTCAGTCTGGATTAGTGTCAGTATTTCTGCTAGTTCGTCCAGTGTACCAAAGCCGCCTGGGAAGTAGATATACGCGTCGGCAAACATAGTCATAACAATCTTTCGCGGGGCAAAGTGCTGAAACTCAAACACCTCGGTAGCATACTTATTGACTTCCTGTTCATGCGGCAGGCGGATATTGAACGCGATCGACTCGCCGCCAGCAGCTCGCGCTCCCTCTTGGACGGCCTTATTAGCGCCTTCGTTGGCGGCGCCCATGATGCCGTGTCCACCACCAGAAATAATAGCGTAACCGAGCTTGGCTAGCCGCTCAGCTGTTTCTTTTGCAGCGTTATAATAGGCACTATTTGGATCAGTACGTGCTGAACCAAATATCGTTACGGTTTTTTGATATTTCCGGAGGATCTCGTAGCCGCTCTGGATTTCGTCTTCCATCTTGCCGAGGCGGAACATCGCAGCCTGTAGCTGTACATCGCGCGGAATACATGTATGTTGTGGAGTCATTGAAGTGCCCTTTTTGTTTTATCGCTAATAACTGGTTAACTATATCATGAAAAGTTGTTATTTGTCAATAATGCTACAATAGTAATGATATGAGCGCCTTTAATCTCGTCTCCAACTATCAGCCGACTGGCGACCAGCCGACGGCGATTGCTCAGTTGGTGGATGGTTTGGAGCGGGGCGAGCGCGAGCAGACTTTATTGGGCGTGACTGGTTCGGGTAAGACCTTTACTATGGCAAATATTATCGCCCGGCGGAACGTGCCGACGCTGGTGCTGGCGCATAACAAGACCTTGGCAGCGCAGCTATTTTCTGAGTTTAAGGAGTTTTTTCCAGATAATGAGGTGCATTATTTTGTCAGCTATTTTGATTATTATCAGCCGGAAGCCTACATTGCCAGTAGCGACACCTACATTGAGAAAGATTCAAAGATTAATGATGAAATCGATCGGCTCAGGCATGCGGCGACCTCGGCATTGTTGACGCGGCGCGATGTGATCATTGTGGCGAGTGTGTCCTGTATTTACGGCATTGGTTCGCCGGAAACGTATGCTGATATGGCCATTCAATTGACGGTCGGCGAGCGGCGGGTTCAGGATAAGTTTATTCGCCTGCTGACCGACATTCAGTATAAGCGTAATGATGTTGATTTCGCACGCGGCACTTTCAGGGTGCGCGGCGATGTGGTGGATATTTTCCCGGCCGGGCAGGACACGGCGGTGCGGGTGGAATTTTTTGGTGATGAGGTTGAGAGACTTACGCGAATCGATCCGCTGACGGGCGAGATTTTGGACCAGCCAAAGCAACTGACGATTTTCCCGTCCAGCCACTATTCAACGCCGCGCGAGCGAATTGAAAAAGCCATCGCTGGTATCGAAAAGGAGTTTGACGAGCGGCTCAAATGGCTTGAGTCGCACGATAAGTTACTCGAGGCACAGCGCCTAGCTCAGCGCACCAAATACGACCTGGAGATGTTGAAAGAAACTGGCTTTGTCAAAGGCATTGAGAATTATTCGCGCTATCTGACGGACCGCGAGCCGGGCGAGCAGCCAGCGACCTTGATTGATTATTTTCCGGACGATT
>CAMURE010000048.1 GCA_947097375.1 uncultured Candidatus Saccharibacteria bacterium | reverse complement strand
GCGGGTTGACGCGATTTGGGGCATTTCTAAAGATCCGGAGTTTGGCAATGATTCGGCAAATCCTGATTTTCACGGCAATCCTGAAGCCTACGGCGCGTTCATTCACGACCACTGTAAAATGGGACCGCATTTTCAGGAATACTTGCGTGAGCTGGCGTCGGTTTGCGATGAATATGATGATAAGCAGATGGTGTTTGAGTTTTATCCTGACGAGAAGTTGGGCGATATTTACCAGCAGTATCACAAGGTACTGACGGCCCACCCGAAGGCGTCGGCATTCTTTATGGAGTATCGCCAGGACGAGTGGCATGCGGAGCATACTGGGCAGAAAATTGAGAATTATCTGCAGGCAGCAGGTTCAGCCAGGCCGTTCTTCTGCGTCGGCAATCACGATCAGCCGCGCATTGCCTCGCGGCTCGGGGCGGAGCGAGCGCGAGCCTTGCAGTTTCTCAACCTGCTCACGCCGGGCGTCAGCGTGATGTATTATGGTGATGAAATTGGTATGACGAATGGCGAGCTGACCGCTGATGACATTCAGGATAATTTCAGTCCCGCCAATTCCATCATCGACAGTCGCGACCTGGAGCGTACGCCGATGCAGTGGGATGATACGCGGTTCGCTGGATTCTCAAGCGTACAGCCGTGGTTGCCCGTTCACACCAACGCGATAAGAACCAATGTCCTGAGGCAGGCCATGCACCCTGACTCACTCCTGCACCTGCACCGACGGCTGCTTCACCTGCGGCGGAGTATGCCAGTATTGCAACGCGGCACGCTTGAAGTGATTAACACCGGTAATGGATTTGTCCTCGGTATCAAACGAGAGCTGAACAGCGAGCGGGCTTATATTTATATTAATTTCGCTGATGCACCACAGCATTTTTTTATCCCAGAACATACCGAGATCATCGCCTCAACCCACCCCTACTGCTCTACCATCAACAATAATCAGCAGCTAACAATTCAGAAATATTGTGGGGTTTTATTATTACCGCAGAATAATGGGTAGCTATTGCTTATGTCTTTACAGTTTGAATATACTGTTCTACAATATCTGCAAGTTTAGTTAATAACGAAGGGTAACTATGGCTACAGACTTCCAGGAAAAAGCTTGTGAAAAGGCTTTGCGTGAGTATCGTAAAAAATATTTAACAAAGAAAGAAAACCTCAATGCTGATGAGTCAACGGCACGCCTGATGGTCAATAGCCTGCTCAGTATGGTGCTTGGATATACTCTCATTGACGAGATTAAAACAGAGCATATGATTCGTGGTACATATGTTGACTACGTTGTGCAGTTAAATAAGAAAATTCATTTTATTGTTGAAGCAAAGGCCACCTCTATTGACCTCAATGAGCGCCACCTCAAACAGGCTGTTGACTATGCCTCAAACGAAGGTGTTGACTGGGTGATCTTAACTAATGGTCGCTGCGTCGAGCTTCACCGTGTTATCTTTGAAAAGCCGATTCGCTCACAGCGTATTTTTGCCTATGACTTAACCAATTTATCAACAATTAGAACTGCAGCAAAGCACCTAGTGAACCTCACCAAGAAATCAGTGCTCAGAGGTGATTTGGATAAATACTGGAAGCGTTTTGATGCGCTAACCGAAGACAACATGAGAAAGGCTATTAAGTCACCCGATGTTATTCGTAGCCTGAGACTGTTCGTTAAGAAAAAGTCGACTATCAACTTTACCGATGCCGAGGTTGCCAAGGCGATTGACAAACTAATCAGTTAATTACCGTGCTTTCACTAAGGCTAGACCTGTCACCCCGCCAACAATCCCCCGCTAGTACAGCTGTGCCCACGACGCAACATATCTATTGAGTCCATTTGGGCCGAGCCGCCCTGCACCAATACACTTCAGCCTCAACTGCTGACCCAAGCCATTGACCGCAAAGAACGCCGTTGGATCCGGACCACGCAGCACTCGTACCGCCCCCTTAATCGGCCGATCATTTAACTCAGCCTCACCAGCCGCCGACACCCAGCCGATATAGAATAGCAACTTATCAAGCTCATCACCACTACCCTCAAACTCAGGCTCCAGCACCCCATATTCATACCAGCCGCCAGCAACTGGCATCTGAAATCGTGGCGTCCCTTTATCTGGCACCTCTTCCTCGGCCTCTGGCATGATAAGTGCTTTCTCCGGATCAATAGCATCCGGGTCAACTTCGTGACATGACCATGGGCTGGAATGATTAATATCATATGCACGCCCTCCAGCCGCCAGCAGCCGCAGTGGCGATATCGCTACGTCCGCCATTCGTTTTAGCAAACCGTATGGGAGTGGCCGTAGTGGCGCTTCACTGTCAAATTGCTCTTTCATACTCGCCTCCTCCTTATAATAATCGTACCTTTGGATAGTTATTATCACCGAGCACGCCAGTGTCTATAATCTCCAGTCCGATCTGCGTTCCGTCAGGATGTACCGCAAAAAACTCTGTCTCTAGGTGCGCTGGACCACTCAACATTCGCACGTATTGATCATTGATTGGTAGACGATGGACTATTGACTGCTTTACCTGGCCACTCCCACGTTCACGCACTATCCAGCCAATGTGAAACGGCGGCTTAGCCCGCAGCACGCAATAATGCCGCCAACCAACGAGCCCTGGCGCATGAAAAAGAAATGAAAAGCGGCCCGGCAGTAGCTCGTCTGTCTCACCATTCGTCGTCACCGTCAGCGCTGGATCTATCAGCGATGGATCAATATCACGCTGGCAATGCCACGGGTGGGTCTCCTGCATACTGTCTCGGCGAAAACCGCCCAACATAAACATCAGCGGCCGCATTGCTACGTCCGCCATTTTCGTCCATAACGGTAGGGGTTCAGGGCGAAGAGCCGAGTGATTGTGTTCGTCTCGCCGTTTCTCCATCATCACCTCACTGGTGTCAGTCACTTATCTCCTTACGGAAGTAAGTGAGGTGCGCACCCCCATAACTACGATTGTCCACCACAACAATTCCGTTCTGAATTGGCACCTCACCTATTCCTGAGTGTGATAATACCATATGTCCACCTGGTTTGAGAAGTCCCATCAGTCGCGAGACTGTGGAAAACTGCGGGTTGTGGTATGGTGGATCGGCAAAAATAAGATCAAACTCCTCTGTTACGCTCATGCTTTCCAGCCAATTTGCTAACGTTGTTTTTATTACAATAGAGTTTTCGCTGGCGCCCACGGTGCTAATATTTTCAGCAATCACCCGCTGGGCGACGCGGTCTCGCTCCACGAAAACCACCGACTCGGCGCCGCGGCTGAGTGCCTCCAAACCAATCGCGCCAGAGCCCGCAAAAGCATCCAGTACCCGCGCGCCGCGAACCATTTCGCCTAGTGAATTGAACATCGCCGAACGGACTCGTTCGCCCATGGGATGCGTTGTTGAGCCTGGCGGGGCTTGGATGAATCGCCCGCCAAATTTACCAGCGATGAGTTTAACGCGCACGCTGTTCCTCGGCCAGCCACACTGCACTCAGCCAGCCTAGTACCACTGCACGAATGATCAGCGGCATCAGCTGGCGATTGGTCTGCCGCGCCAGCTCCGTCGTCCAGCCAGTCTTGGCGAACTTTTCATACATGGCCATATCCGCCACCTCATGAACGCAGCCGAGATAAAACGCCCGAAAGCCCGCCTGGCGTACCTCCTCAATATCGCGCTGCTGCGGCAGGCCGGCAGCAAACCGTTGGTAGGCCACTACGCTAGCAACACCCGCCTCGAACGCCAGATGCATAGTCATCACGCCCTTTGCGCCCCAAAATTCCCAGTTATTGCGCAGGGTTTTGAGCACCGTTTCGCCCGGCATGAGGCTCTTTTTGATCAGCGAATTACGGGTCTCCATACCCTCACCGCGTAGCTGAGCCAATTTCTCCTCCAGCGGAAAATGGTGTGGTGGCGTCAAGCCATCGGTGATCGCGTGCGCCATCCATGCTGCCTCAAACGCCGCTCGCTCACAGTTATCAGCACTGAGTGCCGCTGCCAGATTAGTAATATGTTGCTCGATCATCTCGAGGAGTGCTACGTCATTTGGATCGTGCGGGTCAATGAAGTGCCACGGCTCATCAACGGCCGGACTTTTCCGCTTGATACCATCGGGGCCATTATTACCCTCGAAATGCAAAATCTGCCTGCTCGACGGAAAGTTGCACCACGACGGCAATAGCTGCACGATGTGCCGCCGTGCGACCCGATCAATTTTTTGATGAACACCCATCAGATTGCCTGATTTGGTGTGAAATGTGGTTCCTGAATACATACTTATCTCACTAATTTAGCGTGGTTAATCGCTGATAGCGACTGACGGCACGCGCCAGATGGTTATATTGTAGCAA
>CAMURE010000047.1 GCA_947097375.1 uncultured Candidatus Saccharibacteria bacterium | reverse complement strand
CCCATCGAAAAGCCATCGGCGATGAGGTTTGCAATACCTAAAATGAGGATAACCGCACTGGAGATCCCTGCGCCGGCCGACGCTGCCACGACGGCAAAGGTTGTCACGGTGCCGTCGACTGCCCCGTACACAAATTCTGAGATGTATCGTCTAAAAAATATATTCATAACCGTGCCATTATAGCACAATTAGGCGTTGTCAGACCTATTCGCGTATACTAAAGCAATGATGGCTGATAATTTCCGGGAGTTGATCCACCAAAAAGGCTGTGAACTGTACCGGCCAATGCCGTGGCGTGATCAGCCGACCTTGTATTATGTGTTGGTGAGTGAGCTGATGCTGCAGCAAACCCAGGTTGCTCGCGTCTTAACAAAGTTTAGAGAGTTTACTGCGAAATTTCCAGACATTGAGTCGCTGGCAACCGCCGAGTTGACTGAGGTACTACGTGTGTGGCAGGGGCTGGGTTATAACCGCCGCGCTCGATACCTCCACCAAACAGCACAAGCCATCGCTGGCGGTGCTCTGGCGACCACTCTCCATGACCTTGTTCAATTACCGGGCATTGGTGTCAATACCGCCGGTGCCATCATGAATTATGCCTACCAAGTGCCGACACCGTTCATTGAGACCAATATTCGCACGGTCTATCTCAATCATTTCTTTATGGACCAGACGGCAGTCGCGGATCGTGACATACTGCCCATCGTCGAGCAGACGATGGACCAGGCAAATCCGCGCCAGTGGTTTTGGGCGCTGATGGACTATGGCAGTGAGCTGAAGGCTCAGGGCAAGGGTAAATTGTCCGCTAGTCGCCACTACACCAAACAATCGCAATTCACCGGCAGTCTCCGCCAGATACGGGGCGAGATTTTGCGTCGATATATTGGCGGGCAGTCGCTGGCCGAAATTACCGCCGAGCTACAGGATGATCCGCGATTTGCGGCGGCACTGGATGGCTTGCGGCGGGACGGTCTCATCAGCCGATGATATAAGTATTGACATTTTAAACTGCCTATGCTATCATAACAGCAGTCAATACGACGAACATAAAAATTATAATAATAAAGGAAGGGTATGGAAGATATGCAAACAGTTATTATACTGATGAGTGCGGTGATTATTATTCACTCGGTGACGATTATCGTCTTGTTCGGTGTAATAATTGCACTATTGACGAAGCTCAAGCGCCTCGTCAATCATGCCGAGGCGACGGTATCCAACATCGCTCAGGCAACCGAGTGGCTGTCTCCAGTAAAATTGTTTACTGAAGTTGTGCAACTCTTTCGTAAAAAATAATTAGTTATTCTAATATATAAATTACCCTAACAATAAAAAAGGAGATATATATGAAAAAAGTGTTAACAGTACTCGGTGCAGCAGTGGCAGGTTTTGCAGCCGGTATTCTGACCGCACCAAAAAGTGGTAAAGAAACTCGTGCCGATATCAAGAAAAAGGCTGGCGAGCTAAAAACTGCCACTGTCAAGACTGCCAAAAAAGCCCAGGCTGCTGCCAAGGATGGTGCTGAGGCGGTCAAGGCAGGCGCTCAAAAAGTTGGTGATGCCGTCGCTGGAACTGCGCGTACAGTCAAGGCTGACACCGAGAAGCATTTCAAGAAATCGTAGTGGTTTGACCTAAACGCAAAAACGCGAGATAATACAGAGGATGAAATACCTTCGTAATCTCGCGTTTTTTGTGTGTGGTGTTAGCCTGGCCGGCTTGGTAATATGGCCACATATCGCCATGGCACAAACCACACCAAATTCACCGCCACTCCATCTAGTTCGTAGTCAGTGCCAGTCTATTCGATCAATATTGCAGCGAATTCAGCACAACGATGCCTTGCTGCGAGTTAATGCTGGTCAAGCATATAACACAATCTCAACTAACCTTATCGCCAAACTAAATAGTCGTTTGGCGCTGGCGCAGATTGATAGCTCACGGATGGTAGTGATCGCTCGCGACTACGAGGAGGCACGCAAAGCATTTGCCCAGCAGTACAATGAGTATGAATCAAATCTGGCGACGCTGGTCAAGATGGACTGTACTGATAAGCCAAGTGAGTTTTATGCGCAGTTGATCAAGACGCGTGATGCGCGCCAGCAGGTTAGTGAGTCAGTAGTAACGATGAGTAAACTGGCGACGGATTATCGTGTCGCGGTGGAACAGCTCAAGGTGAAGCTATCGGGTGGAGGTGGTCGTGGATAAACTTAAACAATTCAGCAATTGGCTACTTCGGCTCATCAGTCAGTATAAGCTACCAACGATGGTAGTCAGTGTTATCATGGTATCCATCGTACTAGTCAGCATTTCAATGTACTTATACTATTCGTCAGATGCCTTTCGTGTGGACTTGAGCCGACCAGATTATGTACCGTATCGGGCGCAGATTGATAACTCCAATGATCATAATCGGGATATGTTCGAGGCACAGGGTGAGGTGACGGGCAATGTGCTGGATAGTTTCCTGCAAAAATATAAGCAAGAAGAAAAGAAGGCCGATGGTGCGCGGGCGTTTGCTAGCGATGTGTTGAGTGATGATCAGCTGGGCGTCAGTGGTAGCGGCAACGGCGCGGGCGGTACGACGACACAGGGTCAAGACGGTTCGTCAGAGTGAGTTATGATTACTTTTTATGCGTTATCGCCGTTGGGATGACAGCTAGCTCGATCTCTTGTTTTTCAAATTCTTTGAGGAGCCGGCGGCGCATCTCTGAGGTAACTGCCCATTGATCTGATGGCTGGACCTTACCAGCAACGATCAATTCGACCGAGCGGCCGGTGATATCGCCGACGGAGACAAATTTTGGCGGTTCAATAATTTTCTTGTCCCAAGATTTTTCCTTGCTCAATTGCTGGCCGGTCTCGTTGATGATATCAGCGGCGCGGCTGATGTCGGTACTTGGATCAAGCTGCAAGGTAAAGCGCGACATGCTATACCCCATCGTTTTGTTGATGACATGCTGGATGGTGCCATTTGGTAAGTAGTGCACATTACCGTCAGCATCGCGGAGCACGGTTGACCTGGTACCGACGCGCTCGACAGTGCCGCTCGCACCCATGACGTCAACGATGTCGCCGACGCGATATTGATTTTCAGCGATGATAAAGATACCGGCCAGAAAATCTTTGACAAGTGACTGCGCACCGAACCCGAGCGCCACGCCGATGATGCCGGCGCTGGCAAACAGTGGTGACAAGTCAAAGTAGAATAACTTGCTGGCGACCATGGCGGCGATATAGGCAATGATGGTGATACGCCAAAAACTACGAATCAGCTGCGTCAGCGTATTTTCGCGCTTTTCGATATCTTTGCGGTGCCACGAGCGGTGCTTGGCAGTGGAGTGGATCGCGTAACGGATCGCCCAAGTGATAAACATGCGGCCAAAATAATAAACGATAACCGCGCCGATGACGATGCTGACTGTCTCAACCATCCGCTCACTCGCCAGCCAGCCCAGTCCGTGCTCAATCATCCACTCGTCAACGCGCGACGAATTTAACAGTTGCTTGATAAGCGTATCCATCATGAGTTTAGTATAATGAAAAGTATGAGTTTTGTCGATCCAAATCAATTCGTCATTACCCGGCGACGCAAGAAGTATAAATTTGCATTATTTAACAATTCGCCGCTTTGTTTTGAGTATGATGAGTGGACGCCGCGGCCGATTGATGTGCTGGAGGTCGGTGCGGGAACGGGACTGTTTAGTGTCGAGCTAGCGGCGCGCCATCCCGAGCAGCGGTTTCTGGCGGTTGATGTCAAGGCCGATCGATTGCAAAAAGGGGCACGTGAGGCCGAGCGGCGTGGCCTCACGAATATCTGGTTTGTGCGGGCACGGGCGGATCAGCTGGGTGAGTTGTGCGAGGCTGGATCGCTCAGCCAGTTGTGGATTACTTTTCCTGATCCGTTTCCACGCCGGCGTTCTAGCGGTCGACGCTTGACGCATCCACATTTTCTAACGCAGTACGCAAAGTTGCTTGATGAGAGGGGTGAGCTACTACTCAAGCATGATGATCATGGCTTTTTCTGCTGGAGCTTGGAGCAGCTGGTGGCAATTGGGTGGCGACTCCGCGAGCTGACATTTGACCTTCACGAATCGGTGCAACTTGATGAGGAGAGCGATGCCCGGATCATGACAACCTACGAACAGCGGTGGGTTGGTGAGGGGAAGGCGATTGGGTTTGTGCGAGCAGTCGACCATCGGATTAATGAAAGCCAAAGTGAGCCCTCATCCCCTCAGGCATTGGTCGGTTGCTGTTGAGCACGATATGCTGGTTCAGCTTCATCCAATAAATAGAGTAGATTTTCCGAGGGCTTGCAGAATTGTGGACGTTCATCAAGGTCACGCAGGATACGCCGACCGATACAGGTGGCAAGTGGGGTTGGTATCTCATAGACAACGCTGTTGTCGGTGATAATGTCGGGCGACTTGGCGTAGATGCCCTCAATGATAATTACTTCT
>CAMURE010000046.1 GCA_947097375.1 uncultured Candidatus Saccharibacteria bacterium | reverse complement strand
CCGCCGCACCCTGGCATCGCAAATGTCGGCAGCGAAATTGGAGAAGACGACAGTGACGATTAACATTGAAGGCAGAGAATTATCTACTCACGATAAAACATCTGCACAAACCCGAGAATTGAACGACGATGAGATGCGGCGAGGCGAGGACTGTCTGAGCGAAGCGAGTTCCGCAGCCGCCCGAGACGAATCGGAGAGAGAATCTCGGCGTGCGGAAGCCGTTTTGAAGGGAGCAGATAATTCTTTCGGGCGTTTCCACTTCGAAGCCAAAGGCGAAGTCATCACCTTTGACGGCTTCTTGCGCGTCTATGGTGGCGGCAAAGACGAACTCTTGCCAAAGCTCCACACCGGCGACACGCTTGAAACGCATGACATCACCGCCCGCCAAACCTTCGCCCGGCCGCCGAGCAGATACACCGAAGGTTCATTGGTCAAAAAGCTCGAAGACCTCGGCATTGGCCGCCCGAGTACTTATGCTACCATCATCGACACCGTGCAAACCCGCGGCTACGTCGAAAAGGGCGACAGCGAGGGTCAGCCGCGCGACGTCATCGTCCTCAGCTACAACGGCGAAGAAGTCAGCCGCGACATCGTCCAGGAAAAAACCGGCTCCACCCGCGGCAAACTCATCCCAACGCCGAGCGGGGAATTGATCGCTGACTTTTTAACCGACCATTTCACGCAAATCGTTGACTATGATTTCACCGCCAATGTCGAGACTGAATTTGATAAAATCGCTGCCGCTAACCTGGCTAAAAGCGCCATGCTGCACGGCTTTTACACGTCATTTCACAAATTGATTGAGCAATCGGGCGGTATCGACCGCAGTAAAGTCGGCGCTAACCGCGAAGTTGGCATCGATCCAAAATCTGGCAAACCCATCTTGGCGCGCTTTGGCCGCTTTGGCCCAATGTTGCAGCTGGGCGCCACTGACGACGAAGACAAGCCACGCTTTGCGCCGCTACCGAGGGGCGCGAAAATTGAAACGGTAACCCTGGAGCAAGCACTAGAAATGTTCAAATTGCCGCGCGTCGTCGGCCAAACCGAAGACGGACAAGACATCAAAGCCAACATCGGCCGCTTTGGCCCGTACATCCAAGTTGGCAAACTCTTCGTCTCTATCAAGCCTGAAGACCCGCACACCATCACCCTAGAAAAAGCCCGCGAGCTCTATGCCGCCAAACTCCAGGCCGAAGCCGAGAAAAATATCGCTGACTTTGGCGACGGCGTCAAAGTCCTCAACGGCCGCTTTGGCCCGTACATCACCGACGGCAGCAAAAACGCCAAAATCCCCAAAGACACCGACCCAAAAGCCATTACTCACGAGCAAGCCTTGGAGCTCCTACAGGCCGCACCCGTAAAGCCCGCTCGCCGCGGCCGTGCGTCAACCAAACCATCCAAATCCCCGAGAAAAAGCAGCCGCTCAAAGAAGTAATTGACCCACAAAATAACTCAATCAAGCCACATTTCATTAGTGCTGTATAGACCACATTCCCATAATTCACAAAATTAAAAACTATCACACCATTTCATTGCAAAAATTGTTAAATACATGCTATAATTACGGCGTACTATACGACTTGCTTGACACGAAAATATTTTATTGTATAATAGCAATATCGTCATATATCAACATAACTTCTGAGGTGAGGCAGAGAGGATTTAACATAAAGCCATGAGCGACACACAAGAACAGAGCGCACCAGACAAGCAGCTTCGGCAAGCGGCCGAGGATGTTTTGGCGCAGATTCCGCAAGAGCGCGAGAAAGAGATTATTAGCCGTCGCTTTGGCCTGTACGGCAATAAGGAGACGCTAGAGCAGATCGGCGACATGCTCGGGATCACGCGTGAGCGTGTCCGCCAGCTAGAGAAGGCCATCCTCGTTCGTCTCCGTCTATTGGTGGCTGATGGCGGTATACCAAGTGCCTCAGCTGCTGAAAAGATGGTCACCTCGCACCTGTCAGAAATGGGTAGAGCTGCACCGCTACATGACCTCGCCAAGCACATCCTCAACCGAGATGTCACTGATAGCGAACGGTCGCACGTCGCCTTTATCGCCGAACTCAATCCATCGATCAACATCATCACCGAGAACGATGATTATTACCATTCGGCTATTATCGGTGCGCCAAACGATGAGAAAAATATCAAGAAGCAAGTCGAAGAAATTGTCAAAGCCATTAAACAGCACGGCCAACCAGTCACCGCTGAGGAGCTGCATAAAACCCTCAACTACGAGCATCCATCAAACATTGCCGCACTGGCCTCGATTAGCAAAAAACTAGCCCACCTCAGAGGTCTATGGGGTCTCATTAAGTGGCCACTCGTTAATCCAAAAACCATCCGTGACAAGATTTTTGTCATTCTTGACAGCAACGGCAAACCAATGCACTTTTCTGACATCGCTAAGGCCATTAAGGATAGCGACTTCAAGCGCAAAGATGTCACCATCCAGGCTATCCACAACGAACTCATCAAGGACAAGCGTTTCGTCCTGATCGGCCGTGGCATTTACGCCCTCGAGTCATGGGGCTACGCTCGCGGCACCGTCGCTGACATTATCGCTAATGTCCTCCGCGAGGCCGGCGAGCCGCTGCACCGCGATGAAATCGTGAGGCGCGTCCTCGACAAGCGCCAAGTCAAAGAAACCACCATCCTGCTCAATTTACAGTCAAAGCCGCAATTCCAGCGCTCTGCCAAAGCCACTTATATCCTGGCCAACGAAGCCTAGGTTTGCATTTATCTATAAGGGGTGAGATAATAAAGTAGCATGGAAATTATCTCTTCGATGATTGGCTTTTTGACTCAGTGGTACGTCTGGATACCCATCACAGCCGTGCTGTCATTTTTAACGTGGCGCAACTATCAGCGGGCCGACGAATTCGAACCGACCGAGAGCGTGTTATTAGTACTCGAAATCCCCAAAGCCAATGACAAGAAAGAACTAGCCGCCGAGCAATTATTTGCCAGCCTGCACGGTATCTTGCGCGACAAACGCGAACTCAAATTATCGGGCGGGCGGCAGGAGCATATCAGCTTTGAAATCGCCTCGGTCAACGGTCAAATTCGTTTTTACGTCTGGGTACCCCGGACGCTACAGAGCTTCGTCGAGGGACAAATTTACGCCCAGTACCCAACCGTTCAAATCCACGTCGCTAGCGAAGATTACACTGAGCACGAGCGCGAGCACTCCACCGTATACACCACTGAGCTAACCTTGACAGCGCCGGAGTTCTTGCCAATTCGCACCTTTCAAACCTTTGAAGTCGATCCACTGGCGGGGATTACCGGTACGCTGGCCAAGCTAGAATTAACCGGCGAGGAACTCTGGGTACAGGTACTCATCAGGCCGATCGCCGACAACTGGCAGCAGTCCGCCGACCGCTGGATCACTGGTGTTAAGAGCGGACACAAACTCATTCCCGGGCTCGGTGGTGGCGGCTTGCAATGGATTGGTGCGCTGCTCGAGGCTCTCTGGAAACCGCCAGGCCAGGGAAGTGATGGCAAAAAAGCGCCCGAACTATCTGAGCGTGACAAGACGCGCGTCTCTGAGGCAGAGAAGAAGGCCACTAAATTAGGCTACGACGTCAAGATCCGCCTGGCGTACCTTGGTGAAGATCAAACCAGCGCCAAGCTACATATGCAGGCGCTGGTCGGTGCTTTTAAGCAATTCAACTCAACCAACCTCAATGGCTTTCGCGCTGTCAAGGGTGCGTTCGGCAAGGAGTTTCTCGACAAGTACCGCAAGCGCGCGTTTTACGGCGACGGTTTTATCCTCAATATCGAAGAGCTGGCCTCCGTCTTCCACTTGCCACACACCAATGTCGAGACGCCAAACATCGTCTGGGCCAGCGCCAAAACCGCCGAACCGCCGTCCAAGCTACCCGTCCTGACCGGTAGCGACGCCAATGATGATCAAATTTCCGCCTTTGGCGTCACCAATTTCCGCGGTATTAACCACCAATTCGGCATGCTGCGCTACGACCGCTCGCGCCATGTCTACATCATCGGTCAGACGGGGGCAGGTAAGTCTGGGTTGCTCGAATTATTCGCGCTCAGTGACATTTTCCACAATCAAGGCTACGCCATCATCGACCCGCACGGCGACTTCGCCATCAACAACATGAAATTTATCCCCGGCTCACGCCTGAACGACGTCGTCTATTTCAACCCAGCCGACACCGCCTATCCACTCGGTTTTAACCCATTAGAAGTCACCAACCCGAACCAAAAAACCAACATTTCATCAGAAATCATCGGCGTCTTGAAGCGCATGTTTGGCGAGAGTTGGGGGCCGCGACTAGAGTACATTTTGCGCTACACCATCCTGGCGCTGCTCGACCGGCCAGAGACGACCATGCTCGACATCACCCGCATGCTGACTGACAAAAATTTCCGCAAAGAAACGCTGGGTTACTGCCGCGACACCGTGGTCTTGCAGTTCTGGAACGTCGAATTCGCCAGCTGGAATGACAAGTTCGTCGCCGAGGCCGTCGCACCAGTCCTCAACAAGGTCGGCGCCTTTA
>CAMURE010000045.1 GCA_947097375.1 uncultured Candidatus Saccharibacteria bacterium | reverse complement strand
TCTTCCTCGAGCGACTTTTTGATGGGCACATGGCGGCCCTGGACGGGTGGTGGGATGAGCTTGGCCAGTCGGTCAGATTCGCCGTACGGCACCTGCAATACCCGCGCTACGTCACGCACCGAAGCGCGCGCCGCCATGGTACCAAAGGTACAGATATTGGCCACTCGTTCTGAGCCGTATTTCTTGGCACAATATTCGATAACTTCGCCGCGGCGGGTATCTTGAATGTCGATGTCGATGTCGGGCATGGAGATACGGTCGGGGTTGAGGAAACGCTCGAACAGCAGGTCGTAGTGCAGTGGATCAAGGTCGGTGATATTCAGGGCATAGGCGATGATTGAGCCAGCTGCTGAACCACGTCCTGGCCCAAAAATAATCCCTTGGGATTTGCCCCAGTTGATAAAGTCCTGAACGATGAGAAAGTAGCCGTTATAGCCCATCTTGTCGAGCACGCCAAACTCCATGTCCAGCCGCTCGATTTGGTCGTCAGACAACATCGCACGCAGCTCGTCGTTTGGCAATTTCTTGGCGTCCTCCAACTTCATGCCAGCGTAGCGTGCTGCCATGCCGCTATACACCAGATGATCCAGATATTCTTTTTCGGACTCGCCGTTCGGCGTTGGGAATTTTGGGATGAGAATATCGCCCAGTTTAATCTCCACATCACAGCGGTCGGCGATGGCTTTGGTGTTGGCAATTGCTTGTGGATTGGTTATTTGCCACCGCGAAATGATGTCTTCTGGTGTCGTCAAGTGCAGCTCAAAATCCTTCAAGCTCATCCGCTTTTCATCACTCAAATACGCGCCAGTACCGACGCACAGCAAAATCTCATGCGCCTCCTGGTCTTCGTGATTGAGGTAATGGCCGTCGCTGGTCACTACACACGGAATATCCAGTTCCTCGCTGATGCGCTCAATGTAATCATTGACCTTTTTCTGCTCCGGCCAGTGGCTGCGCGCTTCGGGGTGGCCATGGTCTTGAAGCTCCATGTAGTAGCGATCACCAAACACTGACTTGTACCAGCCAGCAATTTCCTTAGCTTTTTCATAATCATCATTACGCAAATTCTCACCCAGCTCACCACCGATGCAGCCGGACATACAGATGATGCCTTCGTTGTATTGCTCCAGCAGCTCGTGGTCAATGCGTGGTTTGTAGTAGACGCCTTCGAGGTTAGCGATGGTGCTGAGCTGCATCAGGTTTTGATAGCCCTTGTGGTTCATGGCCAGCAGCGTCAAGTGATAGCGCGCCTTGTCCTTGGCCGGATCGCGGTCGTGACGAGTGCGAGCTGCTACGTAGGTTTCGATGCCGATGATTGGCTTGATACCAACATTCTTGGCCGCTTTATAAAACTCAATCGCACCCGACATGGTACCGTGGTCAGTGATAGCACAGGCCTCCATGCCCAGTTCCTTCACTCGAGCCACCATGTCAGGGATTTTGGTTAATCCATCGAGCAGTGAGTGGTGAGTATGGTTGTGCAGGTGTACGTAATCAGACGGCTGTAACGTAGCCGCGGCTTGAGCTGTCGTGTTTTTCGTAGCCATCATCATCTATGACGCCCTGGGCGTTACCTCCTATTTTCCTTACTCAGTATAGCACGTTAGCGCCGCCGCTGCATGGTATCAATCAGCTGGTTGAGAAAATCCGCCAGCGCCGGAAAAACGTCGGCAAACCGCCCCAGCAGCCAAGCCGACACCATGATCAGCACTGTCACGCCCAAGAGGCTACCCATGCCAAAGAAAAAGCCGCGCCAAAAGTTTATCCAATAAATCTGCCGCCGCGATCGATGAAAATCAAAAAACAAATCTTCGATCATTGCCTGCCGGGCGCCGTTTTCATTGTCACGCTTAACCCGGTCAATGGCGCGGCGGGTTACCGAGGGACGTGGATTGGCGGCCTTAGTATCCTTATGGCCACGTTCTTTTGACGATTTAGCTAGCGCCATTTTCCTCAAGCCGCTTGACTAAATATTCACGAAGGCTCGCACCAAGCTTCGGATCACGCATGCCAAAATCGATCACCGTCTTGAGATACTCCAGCTTATCACCAGTGTCATAGTACGTGCCGTTGGTGATTTCCACGCCATAAAAACTATGACCGTCATCAATCATGCTCTGCATAATCGGCTGCACCGTAAATTCGCCGTGACCATCAAACGCATGTTTGGCTTTCTCGAGATAGGTAAAGAACTCGCCCGGCAGCAAATAGCTACTGACGCTCGCGAGATCGGACGGAGCATTGGCCTTGCCTGGCTTTTCAACGATGTTTGTCATCTTGATCACGCCGTCAGCAACCTGCTCACCGTTAACCACGCCGTAGCGATCAAATTCAGCGTCATCAATAATCTTCTTGCACGATAGCACCGCGCCGTCTAATTTTTGCGCCGCCGCGATCATTTGGCGGAACCGGCTGGGACTGGCAGCAATAAAGTCATCAGCAAAGGTATAAATAACCGGCTCATCACCATTGATCAAATGCGCGGCGCAGGTCAATGGCGTAGCATTACCGTACGGGCCTTTCTGGCGGATATAGACAAAGTTGGCCATTTCTGACAAATTATTCACGATGTCAATCAGCGGCTGCTTCTTGGCACCGCCCGCCCGCAGATTAACCAGCAGTTCCTCGTTCGGCCTGTCGAAATGATCTTCAATTGCTCGTTTGTTGGCGCTGCCAATGATAATGATATCTTTGATACCAGCCTCGACCAATTCTTCAACGACATACTGGATAATCGGCTTGTCGATGAGCGGCATCATTTCTTTTGGCATGGCCTTGGTCTGCGGCAAGAACCGCGTACCGAAGCCAGCGGCAGCGATGATAGCTTTGGTTGGTTTTTTCATGATAGTTCCTCCTGTCGTAGGTTATCTAAATAATCAAACAAAAGCGCGAATGGCCCTGTTACACATAAATCACCCGCCCGAGCGATAGCAAACAACTCTGCCGCTGAAACAAACCGTAGTTCAGCGCCCTGGCTACTTTCAGCTTCATCAAGGTGGATTGCATCCTCATTGTACACGCAGTCAGTCGCCAAGTACACTGCGATCTTGATATTGATGTACGGCCCCTCATAGCATTCACCAATATATTCAAAGTGCCCCGGTGTGCAGCCCGTCTCTTCTATTAATTCACGCCGCGCTACCGTCTCTGCTGCTTCGCCCGGCTCACCTTCGCCACCGGGGAAATCATAGAGCCACTTTTCTGGGCCAGCTCGAAACTGATAGGTAATAGCGATCTTGTTATCCGTCGTCACTGCCACTACTAATACTGACACTACTTCTTCAGAAAAGAAAGTTGTAAACTCATGCTGTTCACCATCCTCTGTTTGATACCGCTTGATGACAGCCGAGCGCTCAAACGCATCGCCGACTGTTTGCGTGATGGTTGGTTGAATGCGCGTGAATGTTTTCATCACAGCCTTTCACGAATCAGCTTCTGCGCCAAGCTCGGGTTGGCCTGACCTTTAGAACGCTTCATCACTTGACCGACGAGATAGCCGATAGCTTTGTCCTTGCCCGAACGAATATCAGCAATGGACGCCGCCGAGGCTGGGTCATTTAGTACTTCGTCAACAATGACAGCGATTGCTCCCTCATCAGACACTTGCAACAAATTCTTACTTTCGGCAATCTCGCGCGGCCCCTGCTCGAGATATTGTCGATCAAACAAACTGAGGAAAAGCTCTTTACCACCAGTCGAGCTCACGTCACTATTCTCGACGAGTAGTGACAGCTCCGTCAACCGACGTGGGCCGACATAGCCCTCCTCAATCAAGTCCATATCAATCAACTCCTCTGGTGTCGAGGCAAACCAGTTAAAGATTCGCTTGACCAGCCGCTGATATTTTATCTTGTCAACTCCCAGCTCATCAAGGACGGCTTGCTCGTTATGCACCGTCAGCGTCTTGATAGCGTCAAGCAGCATTGCGAGTGTCCGATGGGAAAGAATCGTCGCAATCACCGAATGATCCAGCCCTAGATCAGCCCAACGCTCTCGGTACTCACCCGGCATCAGCGGCATGCACTCCTGTATACTGGCGATCTCCTCGTCAGTCAAGACAATTGGCGGAATATCCGGATCAGGCATGTAGCGATAATCCTGAGCGTCTTCTTTCGAACGCTGTGAAGTAGTAATTTGCTGGTCATCGCTCCAGCCGCGGGTTTCCTGAACTACCTGTTCACCACGCTCTAGTAGATCAACTTGGCGTTTGAATTCGTATTCAGCGGCACGCTCGACGCTGCGGAACGAATTGAGGTTTTTAACTTCTGCGCGCTTGCCAAGCTCAGTCGCGCCTTTTTTAGCCACCGAAATATTGACATCAAAGCGCATATTGCCGTGGTATAAATCACCGTGCGTAACGCCAGCGTAGACCATCAATTTGTGCAACTCCGAAGCGTACGCTTTGGCCTCCTCGGCAGAATGCATGTCCGGCTCAGAGACGATTTCAATCAGCGGCGTACCAGCGCGGTTGAGGTCAACCAGCGAGTAGCCGTCGCGGTGCGTCAATTTACCAGCATCCTCTTCCATGTGGGCGTGATGAATCCGCACCCGTTTGAGCGAACCGTCTTCTAGCGGCGCGTCAACAT
>CAMURE010000044.1 GCA_947097375.1 uncultured Candidatus Saccharibacteria bacterium | reverse complement strand
TACTCATATAATCATCCGCTAGCTCGTCAAAACTGGCAATTTGCGTCGGCTCATCATGCAGCGCCGTCAACATCAGTACTGGTACATCACTGGTCTGGCGAATTTGATGCAGCGTCTCGATTCCGCTCATACCCGGCAGCATAATGTCGAGGATAATCACATCCGCCTCAGTAAATCTCTCCAGCGCCTCCTCGCCGCTCACTGCCGTCATCACCGTAAAACCACGCTGGCGCAGGAATTGCTCGGTACCAGTGCGTAAGGTAGGTTCGTCTTCAACAATAAGAATCGTCGATGCCATATAAGTAGTATACCGGAAAGCGCCGCCCGCGGTAAACGAGCGGCGTGGTGTGCGTGGTCAACGTTGAATGGGGGCTTGGGCGTTAGCGGACGCCGACCACTTGCAGGCGCCGGGTGGTGCGACCGAGACCGAGAGAGATGGTTTCGGTGGCGTGGCGGTTGAGGAGGCTTTGTCCGAGGGGGCTATCGACCGAGATGCGGCCGTCAGACGGATCAGCCTCGAGGCTGTCAACGAGGGTGTAGCGAAAGAGTTGACCCTGCTGATCAATGAGATCAACCACCGAACCAATGGCGATGCGTAGCCGATTGCGCTTACGCGGCAGCGGCTTGGCGGTCTTGAGTGCAGTGCGTTTCTCGGCGAGCTTGCCATGGACGTTTTCGAGATTCATGATAATATCGCTGCGGCGGAGTTTGTCGTCGCGAGACTTAGCACGGCCGATGTCGCGTAGTTCAGCTGAGAGTGCTTTTTCGCGGATTTCGAGTTCGTTGATTTGCTTGTGTAATTCTTTGAAGCCTTTTTTACTGAGATATGTTGTCGTATTCATTCTTACCCTTTCCGGTGAAGCTCGCCTCGCCTGCGATCTATTACATCACGACAATCTGAAAATTAGCTGAAAAATTGTAAAAATATCAAAAAAAGTCACGCCACCAGGGGTGAATTACAGGGTTTTTGGCAGCAAAATCGTGAACGTTGTCGTGCCTTTGCGGCTGGCGGCGGTGAGTTGGCCGCCGAGGGCGCCAGCCAGTTGCTTGGCGAGGCTGAG
The DNA here is from genome assembly GCA_947097375.1 of uncultured Candidatus Saccharibacteria bacterium. The sequence continues at coordinate 3,528 of CAMURE010000044.1, read as the reverse complement.
GCCAAGGCCGTAGCCGCCAGTTCGCTGATCGCCAGAGAAAAATCGCTCAAAAATATGCGGCAAGTCGCGCGCCGCGATTTGGCCATCGTTCGTCAGGCAGACGGTGATGCGGTGGTTCGTAGCCTTGATGTCAACCTGGACGCGGGATTTACGCGGGCTGTGGCGCAGAGCGTTGTCGAGGATGATGGCGATCAGTTCGCGAACGATGAGGCGATGGCTGGTCAGGGTGATGGCCTCGTCGGTGGTTAGCGTGGTGCGCGCATCGGCCTTGCGTTCAGTGATCAGCTTTTTGGTGAGGTCGGTGATGTCGAATGTCTCAGCCGTGGTTTCTAATTGTCGATTGGCAGACGACAATTTGAGCAGTGTCTCGGTCAGCTGCGTTAAGCGATCGGTCTCTTCGAGCGTACTCTGGAGCGTCTGGCGAAGTGATGCTTTGCTGGCACGCTGGTCGGATAATGCCAGCTCGGCCTCGGCCTTGATGACAGCCAGTGGCGTACGCAGCTGATGGCTGGCGTTGGCGGTAAAGCGCGACTGAGCGTCATGTGCTGCCTCGATTGGCTCAAGCGTTCGTCGGGCCAAGATATAGGCACACACACCGCCGCCGAGCAGTACGATGAGGTTGAGATAGCCGAGGCTGATCAGCAGATTGGTGGTCGAGATTGACGGATGGTCGCGGATGATGGTCGTTTCGGTGTTGTTATCGGTCTTGTGGTGCTTACTCCAGTTATTCAGCTGGATGTCAAGCTCGGAGCTAGCAACTTGAAAGATGATGCCGCTAAATAGTAAGCTGACGGTCATCAGAATGAGCAAGTACCAGCCGGCCAGCTTCAGCGTTGCCGAGAAAAATAATTTCACTCGCCAGCCTCCAATTTATACCCAAAGCCCCGCACGGTGTGAATCAGCGGGCATCGAAACGGCTTGTCGATTTTTTTGCGCAGCTGCTTGATGTAAGCCTCGACGTTGTTGGGCAAAATGTCGGCATCAAAATCCCACACATGGGCGATCAATTTGTCTTTGCTAAGCGTCTGGCCGGGGTGGCGCGCTAGGTATTCGAGGAGCGCGTACTCCTTGCTGGTTAGGTCGATCGAGGTGCCGGCACGAGTGACGGATTGCGTTGTCTGGTCGATCACGAGATCAGCAATCTGGAGCGTGTCTGGCTGTTGAATTGGCGGGCGCCTGAGGAGCGCTCGCACGCGGGCGGTGAGTTCGGCGATGGCGAAGGGCTTGACGAGATAATCATCAGCGCCGCTGTCCAGGCCGAATGTCTTATCCTCGGTCGTTCCCAGTGCTGTCAGCAGCAGAATCGGCATATCCTTGCCCTGCCCGCGTAAATCCTGCACGATGTCCGTGCCGCTCCGTCCCGGTAGCATCCGATCAACGACCAATAGATCGTACGGCTCGCTCATCGCCATATTCAATCCCTCATCTCCGTCATGTGTCACGTCCACGGCGTGATGCTCACGCCGCAGCGCCTCGGCAATGATCCGGGCAATCTTTCGTTCGTCTTCGATGATGAGGAGGCGCATAAGTATATTATATCAAGGTATGGTAGTATAATAAGCAGAAAGAAGGGAGACATATGGGACGAGATACAGCAAAACAGCAGCAGCCGATTGTCGAGATTCGTCATTTTCAGATGGCGTTTGGCGACAAGACGGTCATCCAGGACCTCAGTTTTGAGGTGCGGCGCGGTGAAGTATTCGGATTTTTGGGCAGTAACGGCTCGGGAAAGACGACGACACTCAGGGCGCTACTGGGGCTATACGAGCCGACGGCTGGCGAGCTATTGGTTGACGGCAAGCCGTACACGGTCGAAGATAGCGTCAAGCTAGGCTATCTCCCAGAGGAGCGTGGCTTATACAAAAAAGAAAAAGTCATTGACACGATGATTTATTTTGGTCGATTGAAGGGACTCGGCAAAGAAGAAGCGCGCACGTTCTCCATGAATTATTTGGAGCGAGTGGGCTTGAGTGATAAGGCGAAGACCCGGCTGGATAAATTATCAGGCGGCCAGCAGCAAAAAATTCAGCTGGGCGTGACCATCATGGGCGACCCAGAACTGCTTATTTTGGACGAGCCGACCAAGGGTTTTGACCCAGTCAATCGCCGATTACTAATGAACATTATTGAGGAGCGGCGCAAGGCTGGCGCGACGGTGATATTTGTCACCCACCAGATGGAAGAGGTTGAACGGCTATGCGATCGGCTGATTCTATTAAAAGATGGTCGATCGGCGGCGTACGGTACGCTAGCAGAAGTGAAGAAGCAATTTGGCGGCGCGTCAATGGATGATATTTTCGTCAAGGTTTATGGCGGCGAGAAGCAGGAGGTACGTTATGAGTAAGATGCATAATTTCGGGATGGTGTTTAAATTTGAGGTGCTGCGTACCTTGAAGAAGCCAACCTTTTGGCTGATAGCGCTAGGTTTTCCGGTCATGATTGGGCTGGTTTTCGGCATTGTTATTTGGTCAAATCAGGCGACCAAAGAGGCGGCCGATAAGCTTCAAGAACAAAAATTTAGCATTACTATGACAGATCATTCAAAGCTAATCAAGCCGGAAGTCGCGGCGGTGATGAAAGTCCAATCAGTTGACTCCGAAGCTGAAGGTATCGAAAAAGTCAAACGCCGTCAGACGGATGCTTATTTCTATATACCGAAGGATCTCGAGAAGGACACGATCAGGATATACGGCCAAGATACGGGGGTTTTTGAGAACAATAAGTACGAGGCGGTTGTCCGCACACTACTGAATCAGTCGGTTGATAGTAGGGTCACCGGGTCGGAGGCGGCAGTGATCAAGCAGAAAATTAATTCGTCACTCAAGACCTATAAAGACGGTAAAGAAAGTGGCGGTGTGAACGAGATGATCGTGCCAGGGTTCTTCCTAGTGCTGTTTTATATACTCGTTGCCTTCTTTAGTAATCAGATGCTGACGAGCACTGTCGAGGAGAAAGAAAACCGCACTGTGGAGATGTTGCTGACAACGGTGCAGGCCAGGACGTTGATTATCGGCAAGATTTGGGCGTTGATCGCTCTATCGCTGATTCAGGGGATGGTTATCGTTGTGCCGGTGTTGATTGGCTATTTCGGATTTGGTTCGCAGCTGCACTTGTCTAACTTTGATCTATCGCAAATTGTGTTTGATCCGACGAGAATCGCTGTTGCTGTTGCGCTATTTGGCGCGAGCTTTACCATGCTGACTGGTCTGTTGGTAGCTATGGGGGCAATGATGCCGACCGCCAAGGAGGCGAGTTCGTGGGTTGGCCTGGTGATGATACTGCTGTTTGGGCCGCTGTATGCCGCGTCAGTATTTGTCTCATACCCAGAGTCAACGTTCTCAATGGTTATGTCGTACTTCCCGCTTACGGCACCAATTCCGTTGATGATTAGGAATACGGTCGGCAATTTGTCACTCATTGAGGCCCTGATCGGCGTAGCGGTCTTGGTGGTGTCTGCGGTACTGATCATGATGCTTGCGGTGCGGATTTTCCGCTACGGCGCGATGTCGTATGACAGCAAGTTATCTC
>CAMURE010000043.1 GCA_947097375.1 uncultured Candidatus Saccharibacteria bacterium | reverse complement strand
ATTGGTTGATTTGGTTGTTTCATTGGCTTGATTCTTTGTGCCGTTCATGCCAGCGCCAATTGCGCCTATGATGACAACAGCCAATACCCAAAACCAAACCTTTTTGTAAATTGGCTTTTTCTCTTTTGTATTCATAATCCCTCCTTTAGGAATGCTGCCCAACAAAAAGGACAGCCGTTAAATTGGCTGTCTACACCTAGAACGTAAATTCACACGTCCGATAACGGCTGCCCATTATGCGTGTGAATCAACGTCCGATTTGGACTAGTTCTAGATGTAGACATCTTCATTGTACTACAAAAGTGCTATAATTGGTGGAGTAATTTATGAAATTAAATAGCAAACCGATTATCTATATCGACATGGACGGCGTACTGGTGGATTTCACGTCGGCTTTGACAAGGGTTTCGCCCGAGTTGCTTGAGAAATTTGCGGGTGAGTACGACAATATCCCGGGTGTTTTTGCGTTGATGGATCCGATGCCGGGGGCCCTTGAGGCGGTTGATAAGCTAAAGGAAAAGTATGATCTATATATTCTCTCGTCATCACCGTGGGAAAATCCGACGGCGCTGGGCGATAAGTTGGCGTGGGTAAAGAAGTATTTTGGCGGCGAGGGTCAGGAAAATATTTTCTATCGTAAGGTTATCTTTTCGTCGGTCAAGCAGCTGAGCCAGGGTGATATCTTGATCGATGATCGGACGGCCAGGGGTGCCGCTGAGTTTGTTGGCCGGCACATTCATTTCGGCACTCCGCAGTTTCCTGATTGGCAATCAGTGCTGGATGAATTGCTCTAGTAGCTCGTCAGTGCGCTGCTTGAAATCACTGAGCATAACCAGTATAATGGTGACAGAATCAATCAGAGGAAGGAGAGTCATATCGACCAGCTGACCGTAACCATTTTCGGTATCGACATCTCCCAAGGGATGAGGTGGCGCTGATGAAGTTGACAAAGCTATTCAAAAAGGCTCGGCTCGGTAAACGCCGTAAGGGTGAGGTATCGGATATTGACACTGAAGCATCGGTGCCGTGTCAGCGTCCGGTGACTGCCCCGCCATCCTCCGTATCCCCCACATCAACTTCGCCACAGCTTCCTCCTCGCCCCGCCATTACTTCGGTTCGGCGTCATAACACTCAACAGCAGGCTGTAGCCACGCAGTCAACTCGTGTTGCGGCTACGGCTCAATTGGCCCCATCACCCAAGACCGTCGCCCATTCATCTCGGAAGACTACAGTCGCTCCGACCACCAAATCCCATCCTCACAAGCCAGCAGTCTTTCATGACATTATGCCGCCGCGTGGCGCCCAGCGCTCACGAGGTACATCCTTTACCAAGCCGTCCGCCAAGCCTCAGCCGCCACAGCACACCCTCTCGCCGTCACGCGCCTCGCTGATCAAACCTACTGCTGCGACGCCAACTCCCGTCAAGCGCCCGCTCAATAAACTCTCTTCTGTTAAAGCCCAGCCGGTCAAGCCGCTATCATCACATCCTCCACTGACAAAGCCACCACTCTCATCACACGCCTCGACTCCGAATCGTCCGCTCAATCCTGTGGCTGCTGCATCATCTCGACGTTCAGTACAACCATCAGTCACGTCTACCAAGGTAATAGCCAAACCGCCCACCGGCCATCCGAGTACCAGTCCCCGCACCAGCACATCGCAAGCTGATGCGCAATTAGCTGCCAAGCGCCCACTATCCCAGCCGCACCAGCTGCCAACCCAGCCAGCATTACCACCGCAGCCAAAGGAATTGACTTATCCACGAGCTACCGCTCATTCTCGTGCTCACATCGCTGTGCCGTCTCGCCGTCCTCAGCTAACGCATCGCCCGCCGCATATTCGAGCGATGGATATGGTGCACAGATAGAAGCCTGCGACTACTCCGGAGGCGCAGCTGATAATCTGGTATAATACTCATATGTTAGATCTTGAACATATCATTAGGGAATATCAGCCGACCGAGGCAGCTGTAGCGCTGGTGCGAGATACCAAAATTGCGCTACTCACCGGTATTTCTGGCGCGGGCAAGGATACAATCAAGCGGCAGTTGCTGCGATCACCCTCATTTCGTGATATCGTATCACACACGACACGTGCACCGCGAGTGAATAATGGCCAGCCAGAGCGCAACGGCGTCGATTATCATTTTATTGATCAAGCAACCGCACTGACCATGCTCAAAAATCATCAGTTCATTGAGGCCAAGTTCGTCCACGGCAAGGTGTATGGTACCTCGACAGCCGAGCTGCAGTTAGCGCATGATCATCAGCAAACGGCGATCACTGATATTGACGTACAGGGCGTGGCTGAGTATGAGCAATTGGCGCCGGGCTGTATCGCTATCTTTATCGTGCCGCCGGATTATCCGACATGGCTGGAGCGATTAAAGCAGCGGTACGCGACGGAAGCAGAATTTCAAACGACCTGGCCGAAACGCCGCCAGTCGGCCATCGCCGAGCTCAGTCACGCGCTGGAGGTACCATACTACCACGTGATTATCAATGATGATTTGACCCGAGCGGTGCGGGTTTGCGGCGAGATTATTGAGCGCGGTGACGTGTTTAATCGGCGTGATGATGAGGCACGGTTGATAGCACGGGATCTTCTTGATTATTTGATGGGTGAGGACGCAGTCTAGATGGCGACGAAGAAGTCGTCATTTTCGCTCAGGCGACCGTTTTGGTCATTGTCGGGGTTACTTGACCAGATCTTTTTCTTATTAGCCGGTGCGGCGTCGTTCTGGCTGGCGTGGCTCGTGTGGCGCGAGGGTTGGCATTCGGGCGGCTGGTGGATGGTTGGGCTGTTTGTGGTGGTGTGGCTGATTACGGCTTACCTGGCACTGCCGCGGCTGCATCGTATCCTGAGCAGCTTGTACGTGCCGAATTATTTCATCGGGCGGACACGGACGGCGGACGGACTATTGGGTGATCCAGTCAATCTAGCCTTGCGCGGCTCGGAGGCACAGGTTCACCGGGCGATGACCGCGGCTGGCTGGACCTTGGCAGAAGAGATCACGGTGCACTCATCGTGGCGGATGATTGTCGCTATCTTGACGCGACGTAGCTATCCGCAGGCGCCAGTCTCCTCGCTATTTCTATTTGGGCGACGACAGGACTTTACCTACCAGCAGGAAGTTGACGGCAATCCCGGCAAGCGCCATCATGTGCGTTTCTGGCGCTGTCCCCAGGGCTGGCTGCTACCGGGCGGTCATCAGGTGGATTGGCTGGCGGCAGGAACGTACGACAGAAGCGTTGGCTTTAGTCTGTTTACTCTGCAAATTACCCATAAGATTGATGAGAATACCGATATTGAGCGGGATTATATTGTTCAGTCAGCCTTGAAAGCGCGCGCTTCGATCGAGGTGACCACTCTGAAAGATTTTTCCACCGGGTACCATTCGCGTAACGGCGGTGGTGACACCATCCAGACAGACGGTGATTTGCCGGTACTGGAGGTTGGGCGCGTGCGTGCCAGGGCCGTTACAGAGGAGCGTGATGAGGTAATCCTCGATGCCACCTCACACGAGGTAACGCCAGAGGTGCACAACACGCTGATACAGCAATTGTGGAGTCGGCGGCCGCCACAGATTGCGTTTGGCGTGGTAGCGGTGTTTGCGGCATTGGTGGTCAGCATTATTACCACTGTCATTGAGCTATTTGCGATCGATCAATTCCACAGTCAGACGGTGGCTGAATTGATGGTGGATGGCCAGGTGAATGATGCGGCGGTGATCGCTAACTGGCTGATTGGTTCATCAATTATTATCGGTGTCGTATGGGTGATTATCATCATCGTGCTGGTTGGCCGGACATTTGGCGGTAGCAATCGGCTGCGGTTGGCACTGATGGCAATGTGCGGGCTGGCAGTTATTGCTAATTCGTTCACATTAACCATTGGTAAAATAACGTGGTCAACGGTTAGCACATTGCTGTTCATCGGGCTGAATATTGTAGCAGTGCTAATGTTCTCGTCAGACGCTGCCAGGCGATTTACTCGAGCGCGCAGTCATGCCAGACGTGAGGCAAGGCTGCGTTAGCACTCGCTTGCGATGAGTGCTAGATACATGCTACAATGGTCCTATGACTGAACGCCAGCAGGCCATCTTGGCCGCCATTATCGAACAGTACGCTGAAATTGCCGCGCCAGTTGGCAGTGTGACACTCGCCAAATTGTTTGGCGTGTCTAGTGCCACCATCCGCAGCGAAATGGCCAAGCTGGAGGAGATGGGATTTATCGAGGCACCGCACACCAGTGCTGGCCGCATTCCGACTGACAAAGGCTATCGGTTTTATGTCAATGGCATCACTGCTGCGCAAATGACTGAACTACCAAGTGGCATCGATCGCAGTGCGAGGGCGATCGAGGCGCATGTTAATTCGCACGTTGATACGTCTGACCGAGCGATCCGCAGTGCGGTTGATAGTCTGGTGGAGTTGACGGGTAACTTTGGCTTTGCGTCGTTTGGGGAACATTTGTATATGAATGGTATGACGCAGCTGTTTTCTCAGCCTGAGTTTGTCGAGGGTGGGCATGTTCAGGCGATTGCCAGACTGATTGATAATATCGAGCCGTGGCTACATGAAGCAGCACCGAACCAGCCGCTGAATGTGTTTATCGGCAGCGAAAATCCGATTGGTAAAAGTTCTGGTGCGACGTTGATTATCAGCAAATTCCGCTCGCAGTTTAGCGATGATAGCTATATCGGCGTGATCGGTCCGACGCGGCAAAATTATCGCCGAACGATGGAGTTGGTGCGGCGAACCGGTGCTATGCTGGAGGGAATGTTGTAATGGCTGAATGGATTGG
>CAMURE010000042.1 GCA_947097375.1 uncultured Candidatus Saccharibacteria bacterium | reverse complement strand
GGTGGCTCTGCTGCTATCCCGGGTTGCTAATGCTTTATTTTGTATTCTTCAGTTCTACTGAGTCCGGGGATATAGTTTATAGGATATAAAACCGTGATAATATCCCTGACTCGGTAGGGGTCCTCTACGAAGTTATTCCAATTCGATTGGACGCGGTTCACCATCAAAGGAATTTATCGTCCATTTGGATGCGAAATAGCTCGTTTACCTCTGGTAGCGGGCTGTTTTTTGCTAATTGTTAAGCCAGCTAGCCTAGAAAGTACAACAATAGTAACGTAGTTGGGTGGGTCTGTCTAAGACTGGAGATATCGCGGCAGCATGAGTTTTGCTATTAATATTCCAAAGTAGTATCCTGGCTATAGAGGTAGCATAACCAGCTTATGTTACATCTAGGCTTTGACAGTAATTTAACGCTAAGGAGAAATAAGAATCATGACAATCCGCCCCTTCCACCCCAAAGACCGTACCGCAATCGACAAGCTGACGATTAAATTACACGCGCATTTTGCGCAGGTTGACGACACGGCGGAATCGCTGCCGTTCACTAGTTCGCGGGACGCGCAGGACTACATGCAGCAGATGATTAACGACAGCGAGAATATGGATGGCGCGATGTATGTTGCCGAGGAGAACGGCCAGGTGATCGGCTTTATTCAGGGCGTGATCATCGATCATCAACCTGGTCAGGACGTCGTTTTCGATGCAGTGCACGCACCGCGAAAAGACGGCTGGATCGGGCTGCTCTATGTCGAGCCAGAACAGCGCGGCAGCGGTATCGGGCGAGCCTTACTAGATGAAATGAAGCACTATTTCCAGAGTAAAAATTGCGATACCTTGCGGTTAAGAGTGCTGAGCGGCAACCAGCGCGCCATAGTGTTCTATGAAAAATATGGTCTTACTGCTCGTGAAATAGAAATGGTAACAAAGCTTTAGGGAGGGGCCGGTTTACTTCTAGGCGACTGCTACATACACCACTCAAGACACCGGGGTCATGGTTCAACACGACTACCATTTTCGCCCGTCTCGGTCTATAATACAAGTATGAAGTGGGCGGGGGATATTTCGCAGGTCGGTGAATTGTCGCGATTTTGGCTGCGGCGACTGTGCGAGGCGGCCCTGTTCGTCGGGCTGGTCATCGTCCTCCTCTATGCTTGGGCACGCTTTATCCCGACCGGCTACCGGCTACCCATCGGCGAAGCCATCACTGATTTTGCCGCCGCCATCAGCGCTCTCGTCAGCCTCACCGCCCTCATCCTCTGTCTGTGGCTACCGCGACGAGCTATCACCGCCGTATCCATCGCTATCTATGGCCTGATTATCCTTGCCGTTGGCTCGCTGGTTGCCACCAGTGGGTTTCTCGCCTCGCCATTCGCCGCCGCCTGGCTCAGCGCTGCAGTGTTTGCCGGTTTCTTCGGTGGACCCGTGGTCCTCGGTGTCGGTCTCCTGGTCGTCATCGCCATCACCACCGCCGCATTTACCCAGCATGCCAGTATCATTGCCACGATCGGCGCGCTATTTTTTGGCCTGGCACCACTGGCTCTTGGCTTTATCATCTGGCGACATCAGCCGCGCGTCAGTAAGCTCGGCGATATCTCTGAACTCCGTACCAAATTATCTACCGCCGAAGGCACCTCTGACATTGTCATCAATACCATCGACGACGGCGTGCTGGCCATCTCGCGCGAGGGCAATATCGAGCTAATCAACCCCTCAGCCCAGCGCATCATCGGCTGGAACCAAGGAGACGCCCTTGGCCTCAAGTGGCAAAGCGTCATCCAACTGGTCACCGCCGACGGCAAAGACGTCACCGTCACCGAAAACCCGGTCATGCAATCACTGATCAATAATCGGCCGGCGCACTCCGACAAATTACTCCTCCGCACCGCCTCGGACAAGCAAATCCTCGTCTCCATTGTCGCCTCGCCAGTCGGCAAGGACAACGAAGGCATCATCGTCGTCTTTCGCGACATCACCAAGGAAAAAGCCGAGGAGCGCCAGCAAGCCGAATTCATCTCTACCGCCAGCCACGAAATGCGTACGCCCGTCGCCTCCATCGAGGGCTATCTCGGCCTAGCGCTCAATCCAGCCACCGCCCACATCGATGACAAGGCGCGCGATTTCATCACCAAGGCCCATGCCTCGGCCCAGCACCTCGGCCGACTGTTCCAAGACCTGCTTGATATCAGCCGCGCCGAAGACGGACGCCTCAAGAACGAGCCACAGATTATCAATATCACTACCTTTGTCGGCGAAATCTTTGAGGGCCTGGCACCGCGTGCTGCCGAAAAAGGCCTCGTCTGCACCTTCCGCCCAGACACCGCAGCCACCATCCAGCCAGCCTACTATGCCAACGTCGACGCCGATCACCTCCGTGAAGTTGTCTCAAATTTGATCGAAAATGCCATCAAATATACACTCAACGGGGAAGTAGTCGTGGACATTACTGGCGATGACAAAACGATCACCATCAGCGTCCAAGACAGTGGTATCGGTATCCCCGCCGAAGATGTACCGCACCTCTTTCAAAAGTTCTACCGCGTCGACAATTCCGACACCCGCGAGATCGGTGGCACCGGCCTCGGCCTGTATCTCAGCCGCCGCTTGACCGAGGCAATGTCCGGCCGCCTATTCGTCATCAGCGAATACCGCAAGGGCAGCACCTTCTTTCTCGAGATTCCTCGCACCCGAACCGACGAGGCCATGCGCCAATTACCAACCGTCCCCGCGCCCGCCGCCCCACCACTGACCACCGAGCCACCAGTCGCCGTTGCCGTCCAGCCAACCGTCCCGATCAACGCCACGCAACCAGACGCCGCCGATACCGTCCTAACTAAGCCGGCCACACCGCCGGTGCCGCCGCCCAACTTTAGCCCGCTGCCGCCAATGCCCGCACCACCACCTGAACCAACCACCCCCGCGCCCGCCATGCCATCCACACCGCCCGACCCAACCCCCGAGCCTCTTACCACACCCACGCCGCCTGAGCCAACCGCTACGCCCACGCCATCAACACCACTCGCTATCCCAGAGCCAGCTGCTGCCCAACAAAAACCATAACCACTATAGTATTTTGGCGCAAACTTCGGTATAGTAGGGGTAGTTATGACAAAGATTTTACTAGTAGAAGACGACAAAAGCCTGCGCGAGATTTACGGCGTCAGGTTACTAGCTGAGGGCTACGACATCGTTTCGGCGGGCGACGGTGAAGAGGCTTTGGCTATGGCTATCAAAGAACGCCCGGCCTTGATCGTCAGCGACGTGATGATGCCCAAGATTTCTGGCTTTGACATGCTGGATATCTTGCGCTCGACCACCGAGACACGCGACGTCAAAGTCATCATGATGACGGCACTGTCATCCGAAGACCAGCGGCAACGCGGCGAAGCTCTCGGTGCTGATCGCTACCTCGTCAAGTCACAAGTCGGCATCGAAGACGTGGTGCGCACGGTCCACGAAGTGCTTGGTGATGCGCCAGAACCGACTCCCGCGCCCGAGCCGGCCACAGAACCCGCGGCAGCTGGCGCACCGTTGGCGGCGCCAACCACCCGACAAGACGCTCCGGCTATCACCTTGCCATCACCGGCAGAGATAGCAGCCGCCGACGCGCAGGCTCGACAGTTCTTAGATGAAATTTCCGCCGTCCCCGCTGAGCAGCGCACGGTTCTCGAAAGCGATAAATTCGCCGGGCCAATCGCAACACACGTTGTCACCCCGGCACCGACCGCACCAGTAACTCCACTAACCCAGGATGCTTCAGTCACTATACCCGCTCAAGATACCCCGGACAATTTGACTCCGTCAATGACCGATAGCCCAGCACCATTTTCGTCACCGTCACCGCGACCAACCAATCTTGGCGAACGGGTGATCCAACCACTGAGCCAAGAACCGCAACCAGATATGTCCAAGATGATGGAGCAGGAGCTTAGCGACCAACTTGAATCTATACAGTCATCACCACAGCTAACGCCAGATTCAGATGACTTTGCGCTGCCGACACCTGATGCTATGGCTGAGCCGCACGGCGACCTGACACTGGATGCACTCGAGCCACTGCCGACACCAACTGATGACCAGCCACTTGACGCTAGTACTGCCATTGAGGCCGAGTTAGCCGGCGCGGCATCACCTCAGCCACAAGATGACGATACACCATTCACTCTGCCAAGCCCAGCACCAATACCAGCCGACCCAGCGTCAACTCTAGCACCCGAGCCAGAGCAGACCTCAACCCCCGGGGGAGACTTACCGCCTACGGCAGGACCAGCGATACCCCAGCGACCAGCCAACGCCTTTCCACCGCAACCGCCAGTAGTCTCCTGATATGACGACACCGACGCAGACATCCGATTCTACCGATTCATCCGCCCAGCGCCTCAACAAATTCCTGGCGCTGGCGCTTGGCGTGTCGCGCCGCCAGGCTGACGAGCTGATCGAACAGGGCAGGGTCACGGTGAACGACCAGCCCGCCAAGCTCGGCCAACGCATCACCGCAACTGATATCATTCGCTACGGCAACAAACCACTCACCGCCCAAACTCACCAACTCATCCTCCTCCATAAACCTGTCGGCTACCTCTGTTCTCGTGCCTCTCAGGGCGGCGTACCGACTATTTACGAATTATTACCGACCAGCCTCCATCACCTCAAACCCGTCGGCCGCCTCGACAAAGACAGCTCTGGGCTCATCCTCCTCACCAACGACGGGGATTTTGCCCATCAGATGACACACCCATCATTTTATAAAATTAAGCGCTATCTCGTGACGCTCGACCAGCCGCTCCAGCCGCTCCACCGGCAAATGATCAATGACTTTGGCGTGCAGCTGCCTGACGGACCCA
>CAMURE010000041.1 GCA_947097375.1 uncultured Candidatus Saccharibacteria bacterium | reverse complement strand
CCACGGCCTCCGGAGCCACAATCCAGCGCTCTAACCAACTGAGCTACATCCGCCAAGCTTCCCGATTATACCACAGGTGGTCGCTGTCCTCAAGGCGCTCGACGTGCTCATGCTGATTTGCTACAATCAAACAATGAAATCTCTCAATGGTGCAGAACTCGCGTCGTTTATCAAGCAGCGTCAGGCTAAGCAAGTGCGCATGCTCCGTCAAGCGCATCACATCCAGCCACGCCTCGCCATCGTCACCGATTCGGATAATCCGGTCATTGCTACCTACATGCGCCTCAAGCAGCGCTATGGTGCGGATATCTTGATTGAGGTAGAAATTTGTCACGTAGCGACTCATCAGCTGCCGGAGACAATTATGGCGCTGAACCAGCGTGATGACGTCCAAGGAATCATCGTCCAGCTGCCGCTGGCTGAGCCGGAGCAGACTGAGCAGATCGTACGATTGGTAGCGCCAGAAAAAGATGTCGATGGCCTCAATTCTGAGCAGACACCGTTTGATCCGGCGACACCGATGGCGATCAATTGGCTGTTGGCAGGCTATAGCGTGGAACTATCTGGTAAAAAGCTGGCTATCGTTGGGCGCGGACGACTGGTCGGTGCGCCGCTCGAGCGGATGTGGCGAGCATCAGGGCTGAACGTAACAGTATTTAGTAGGGGTGATGATCTGTCGAGACTACACGAATATGATGTCATCGTCACGGCAACTGGTGTGGCGGGACTGATTCAGCCGAATATGATCCGGCCGGGTGCAGTGGTGGTTGATGCAGGCACCGCCTCGGAGGACGGTAAAATTGTTGGTGACGTGGCATCAGCAAATCGGACGCGTACCGATATTCACTTGACGCCAGAAAAAGGTGGTGTTGGGCCGCTGACAGTGAGCGCGCTATTCGATAATGTGATTACGGCGTGCCTGCGCCGAGTTAATGATCAGTAGGAACTAACGGCTTTGCAATGACTGATTTTACCTGGGCGACAACCTGGCGCGGTGTGAGATTAGCCTTGACGATATAACCCTGGATGCCAAGTGAGCGCATCTCGCGCGGGGCTTCTTCCTCGCCAAGGTTGGTTAGTACAATAACCGGTATTGTCTTGCCCCATGCGTGTGACCGAATATGTCGCAGGGCCTCAGCTCCATCCATTTCTGGCATTTGGATATCAAGCAGAATGATATCTGGGCGGAATGATTCAATTAACCTGACGCCGATGATCCCATTACTCGCTAGCCGCACGTCAAACCCGTCCGCCTCGAACTTCATTCGGTACATCTGACTGATCGTCACATCATCTTCGATGATAGCAATTTTAACCATAATTGTATTATAGCAGGCAGTGGTGTATTGTAAAACTATTACTATAAAGGTGGGCAAGGTGATGGTAGAGCAGCGTAAAGGGGTGAATATTCAGTCGGGTCGTGGTGACTGGCCTGAGATACCGGCCGAAGCGCCAGGGCACGGCATGGAAATTGGTGTAGCTAATTGGCAGATTCATCAGGTGTCGATACGTGACCGATATCAGATATCATCACACGAGAGGATAACGGCGGAGCTAGCAAAGTTAGCTGGTATGGGCTTTCATGGTGAGACTGATCTCGCCTCGGCGATTAAACGCCAGCGAACGATGATTGATGATACTAATCTAGCGACACGTGAATTGATCGCTCGGGTTCCTGGCGTCGAGAATTGGCTGGAACTGATACCGACAGCGTCGGCACTGGACTTGTTATATGATCCGAGTATTGAGCAATTAGCGAATGGCAAGCCGGTTTCATCAGTGGTGCGCGACTGGGCCTGTAACATTTTGGATGCTCACGGTATTCGCAGTCGCGGCAAGATTGTTCAGGATATTCTTGCTGGGCATGTTATGAATCAAGCGTCTCTGGGCGCCGCAGAACAGCAGTGGGTTAGTCTAGCTTGCGGCGCTGCTCAGCCGGTCTGTCATGCACTCCGGCAAATTAAAGAGAGTGGTGGTACCATGCCGCGAGTCACACTGGTTGATCTCGATCAGTCAGCACTCAGTGCTGCAAAAGCGTATGCTCAGGAAATGGAAGTTAGGCAGTTTACCGATGTTTGCCGTATGAATATTCTGCGTGCTCAGGGTGTAGCCCTGCCTGCGGTAGACGCACAAACGAACATGGCGGCTCGAGCACTGCGGCGGCAGGTTGGTCTTGAGGCGGCTACGTACGATGCAGTCGATGCCGTTGGAATTTTGGAGTATGTGCCTGAGGTGCTTTCAGATGAAAGTCCGACGGCATTGCAGGTTAATGCGGCAACTTTCCTAGCCAATGCTGCTCAACTAGTGAAGCCTGGTGGGCTACTGCTGGTTGGTAATATGCGTGATACGCATCCGCAGCTGGGATTTACGCTTAATGTTGTGCAGTGGCCATATATTCAGCCTCGGTCAATCGAAACAATGCAGCGGATTGTGGAGGTGGCGGGTCTGGGTGATTGGCGGGTTGATGTGTATTGTCCTGATGATGGCGTCTACGCAGTATATGCTATGCGTAGACCGGAGTTTGGTGATACACTAGAGACATGATAGGGGAGTGGGCGTGGAAATAGCGGGGCTGATCATTGCCGGGGTAATGTCGCTGATATTCGGTATTATGGTTGTAGCTAACCAACCACAACAGCCGGCAACCCGATTCTTTTTTGTGCTGACGGTTGGCATTGCCCTGTGGGCACTAGGTGTCGCGGCATTTTTGGCGACCAATGACCTGGCGGCGGCACTGATATACATCAGAATATACTATATTGGAGCAGCGCTAATTGCGGCAGCCATGATCTCGATGGCGGCCCATATCGGCTCCCGACGGACAGTGAAATACCTGCCAGTCACTGCTTGGGTATTATTTGGCATTGTTGCTACGATGATCGTGGTACGAGTTGACTGGCTGGCGGCGCGGGTAATAGTAGGTGAGCATACCGTTATCCTTCACCCTATCGGCTATTTTGCATATATGGCGTATTTTATATCATTATTTTTGGTGGCCTTGGTGATCCTTGCTTATCAAGCTCGTCGCCGCAGCGCGCTTTTGGTGCGTTCCCAGCTACGGCTTATTTTTCATGCATATGGAATTGCCGGTGGTGTCGGCATAATATTTAATTTACTGCTGCCAGCCGCTGGTCGCTATGATCTTATCTGGGCCGGTCCATTAAGTACGTTTATTTTTATACCGCTGGCATATCTCACGATCGTGAAGCATCGTCTTTTCGGACTGAAGGATGCAGCAGTGCGAACAATTGCCTATGCAATGATATTGAGCTTATTAGCAATTGTATATTACACGGTGACTTACACTATTTCAGCGATTGTGAGTGCATTCAGTGGTCACGGCATCGGTGGAATGCCGGGATTCTGGGGTGTGCTAGCGGCATTATTTTTAGGTTTCCTGTTTCAGCCAACCAAGCAGTTTTTCGATCGTCTCACCGACAAGCTATTTTATCGACAGGGATACACGACCGAAGGCTTTATTGATGAGATTGGGCAAATTCTACTACATACGATGGGCCTGCGACTATTGACGACGCGATTAGCAGCATATTTGGTGCGACTTCTTAAGGCCCGCCAAGTAATTTTTGCAGTGTATGATAATGGGCACTTTCGGATATTTGGATCGCGTGGACACACCCGCCCGCCGCAGGTAGATTTAAAGGAGCTAGCGGCACAGCATCAAATTGAACAGCTCGCTGATGTGGCGGTTGTCGAGTCACTACCGGAGCAACTGCGGCGGACGATGAAGCTGCAAAAGATAGCTATTATCATGACACTATCGTTGCAGGAGGATATCGTTGGTTTTGTGCTGATCGGCGAAAGTCAGAAGAATAACTATATCGAGCGCGACCTTTCGACATTGCGGGCAGTGCGTGGTGAATTGGCTATTGCTATTAAAAATGCTCAGTCGATGGAGGAGGTTAATGAGCTGAACACTGAGTTACAGCAGCGTATTGATGCGGCAACACAGGAGCTGCGGACAAGCAACCAGCAGCTGCAGCGGCTAGACGAGGCAAAGAATGAATTTATTTCCATGGCATCGCATCAGTTGCGGACACCGCTAACCAGCATCAAAGGCTATCTTGACATGCTGCTCCAGGGTGATCTCGGCCCAGTTCGTCCGACTCAAAAAGCTGTTCTTCGCGAAGCTTTTTCCTCGAGTGAGCGTATGGTGCAACTAATTAATGACTTTCTCAGTATCTCTCGGCTGCAGACTGGGACGTTCACCATGAATCGCCAACCGGCCAACCTCAGCGATATTGTGCGGGGCGAAGTAACCCTGCTAAGAGTTGTCGCCAAGCAGCGCGATATCACCCTCTCGGTGCATATCGATGACAATATTCCGACCTTACCGATTGACGCTGAAAAACTCCGTCAGGTTGTCATGAACATGATTGATAATGCAATTTTTTACTCTAGAGAACAAACGACAGTTGATGTGTCGCTTTGCTGCGATGATCGGGAGGTTGTGTTTGTGGTCAAAGATCAGGGCATTGGTGTGCCAAAAGCTGAGCAGTCTGGTGTGTTCGGCAAATTCTTTCGTGCCTCAAATGCCCGCAAACGTCGTCCTGACGGCACGGGTGTTGGCTTGTTTTTGGCGCGTAAGGTTGTGCTGGAGCACGGTGGGTCAATGATTTTTACATCGAAAGAAAATAAGGGTAGTACGTTTGGTTTTCGTCTGCCACTTGCTGGGCTAGATAAGGAAAAAGCAGTCAGTCGCTGATAACGATGAATATACTACCGAAATAGACTAACAATACCCAAGATGAGCACCATGACGATGATGACCACTACTATGCCGATACCGATGCCACGTAGTAGTTTTTTACGTTCGTGAAGCCATTGGCCGGCCGATGAGCGGCTGACTGCCTGGATGCGCGTGACACTGGGCCGAGTTGTTGCGGCGTCAACACCAGTGTATTTCTTGGAGCGTTTTTTCTTCTGTTTTGCCATGCTAAATATTATACCATGAAATCCCCCCTCAGAGTGTGAGGGGGATCCAAGCGAGATTGTTTTATTGCTTATGCGTGACGTCGACTGATGAGATGGGCAGCTCCAGCAGTCGGTAGAGCACCAAGAC
>CAMURE010000040.1 GCA_947097375.1 uncultured Candidatus Saccharibacteria bacterium | reverse complement strand
CTGACGAGGCGCTAAAAATGGGTGCAATCGGCGCCTTTGGCGAGCGCTACGGCGACACGGTGAAAGTCTATTCTATTGGCGCGGGCAATAATATTATCAGCTTTGAGATATGCGGTGGTCCGCACGTCGAACACACCGGCGTCTTGGCCGAGGGTGGCAAACGCTTTACGATTACCAAAGAGGAGGCGAGCGCTGCTGGGATTCGGCGGATTAAGGCGATACTTGACTGAGGCTGGTTAATTATCCTCGTAAAAAACTAGCCAATCCACATCCAAATGGTATATAATCATAAAGACTATGGTGTTAGATAGGCTTTTCAAGAAGACAGACAAAGATGAACACCAGTACCTGGTCGGTCTCGACATTGGTACGGAGTATATCAAGGCGCTGATCGCCGAGATCAAGGATGATGATATCGAGATTATCGGGGTTGGTCGGGCGCAGCAGAATCTGGGCGACATGCATCAAGGCGCGATTGCTGATATCGCTGGCGTGGTGACTAATTGTGAAGCGGCGCTGACCGAGGCCGAGGATAAGGCTGGCGTTCAGGCCAAGCGGGTGATCATCGGTATCGCCGGTGAGCTGGTCAAGGGTGTGACCAACACCATTCGCTATCGCCGGCCGCAGCCCGATAAGCCGCTGGACGTTGCCGAGATGGAATTCATTATCGAGAAAGTGCAGGAGCGGGCGCAGGGCAAGGCACAGGCGCAGATTGCGCTGGAAACTGGCAATGAGGATGTCGAGGTAAAGCTGGTTAACTCAGCGCTAGTCAGCATTCATATTGACGGCTACAAGGTGTCAAACCCGATCGGTTTTCAGGGGCGGGACGTGGCGGTGCAGATTTATACGGCATTTGCGCCAATGGTGCATATCGGGGCGCTGGAAAAGGTGGCTGACGAGTTAGCGCTGGAGCTAATCGCCGTGGCGGCCGAACCGTTTGCGGTTAGCCGAAGTGTGCTCGGTACGGATGCGAATTCTAATTTTACGGCGATCTTGATCGACTGCGGTGGCGGCACGACCGATATTGCGGTTGTCAATGATGGTGGTGTCGAGGGCACCAAGATGTTTGGCATCGGTGGACGGAGCTTTACGCGGATGATTGCGACGGATCTGGACCTCGGTTACAAAGAAGCGGAAAAGCTGAAGGTGAATACGGACAAGGAATATATCAAGCCAACCCTCAAGCGCAAACTTGACGGGGCGATTGACAAAACCCTTGAGGTATGGCTGTCGGGCGTTGAGCTGGCGCTCGGTGATTTTGACAGCGTCGATCATTTACCGAACCGGATCTTGCTGTGTGGCGGTGGTGCGAGCTTACAGCAGCTCGTTGATGCACTGGCCAATCAGCCGTGGTACAAGGAGCTGCCGTTTACGAAAAAGCCAACCATTCAGCATATCAAACCCTCTGATGTCATCGGTATTACTGACACAACTGGCGATATCACGGATCACACATTTATCACGGTAATGGGCCTGCTGCGGGTTGGGTATGATACAATGGTAAGTAATCAAGACGCTCATGGCTTGATGGATAAAGTTAACCGATTACTTAAAATATAGATGAATAAAGATGTTATTTACATTGACGTCGAAGATGATATCACTGCCATTGTTGGTAAGGTAAAGGCGTCGAAGGAGCGGATTATTGCGCTGGTGCCACCAAAGCGAGTTGGTGTGCTGCGTAGTGCTGTTAATATGCGGCTCATTGCTCGGACAGCTGCATCGGTTGATAAGCGAGTCGTGCTGATTACCGGTGATGCGATTCTGTCTGGTCTAGCAGCAGCAGCCAAAATTCCGGTGGCCAAGACGCTCCAGAGTAAGCCAGAAATGGCCGAGGTTCCGGTGCTGAAGGTGGACGACGAAAATGATGTCATTGATGGGCGTGAGCTACCGGTTGGCGAGCTAGAAAAGAGCGCGCAACCTGTTGATGAAACGGATAAAGCGATTGATTCGGCCATCGCTGATTCATCCAAAAAACAGGACGACGAGGCTCCAAAGCCGGCGGATAACGCTAACAAGAACAAGACAGCACCAAAAGTCCCGAACTTTAATCTATTTCGTAAAAAGTTCTTACTGATCGGCGGCGCCGCGCTGCTACTCATTGGGTTTTTGGTATGGGCGATTTGGTTTGCACCGCACGCGCGAGTGATTATCACGGCCAAGACGACAACGGTGACGGTAAATAAGAAAGTGACACTCAGGACTGACGGGACGACTGATCCGGCTGCTGACGTGATCAAGGCGCGCCGGCAGGAGCAAAAAGCAGAGTTATCCGTTGAGTTCTCGGCGACCGGCAAGAAGAAAGTTGGTGAGCGGGCCAAGGGCAAGCTACGTGTCGCGACTGATTCTATTAGCCTGCTGGATAAGACCATTCCGGCCGGGACATCAATCCGTACGAGCGGTGGGATGACCTTTACGACTGATAGCGCGGTGACGTTTAGTCGCTCCAATGCCTCGGGCTCAACGGTCATGGTGACGGCTGCCAATATCGGGGCGGAATATAACGGTGAAAGTGGTTCGGTATCGGGAATGCCATCAGGAGTTAGCGCTGCCCTTGTCGGTGAAACATCAGGCGGTAGCAGCCGCGAGGTGACGGTGGTCAGTAGCGACGATGTCAAGCGCGCCGGCGACTTATTAAACGAGAAAAAGGCCGATTCTCTCCGTGCCAAGGTCGAACAATCATTCGGTGGGTCAACTGTCACCATCAAAGAAAGCTACCAAGAGCAGCGTAGTGCGCCAACTCCAAGTGTCGCTATTGACAGCGAAGCGGCCAGTGCAGTGACGCTCAAAACAGTGGTGACCGCCTCGATGGTTGGTATCGAAAAATCAGAGTTAAGCACCTACCTCAAGGCGACCGCCAACAAGGAACTAGAGGGCAAGCAGTCGCAAAAAATCTATAAAGATGGTGTCGATAGCGCAAAGTTCGCACAGTTTAGCGGTCAAGGCGGTAACTTCATTACTCACATCACCGCCAATGCCGTTGTCGGCCCAACCATTGATGAAGAAAAGGTCAAGGAGCAGTCGCGCGGTAAAAGTTATGGTGACATCCAGTCGGCGCTTGAAGCTATCAAAGGTATCGAAAATGTTGATGTGAAATTCTCTCCGTTCTGGGTGCGCACCGTGCCAAATGATACCAAACGAATAAACATCGAATTCAAGCTCAATGAAAGCTAAGAACTTCCTAGCGCTGGATGTGGGCGAGAAACGGATCGGTCTGGCGATGGCCGATTCACAGGTGCGGATCGCGGTACCGTTTGGCTGGGTGGCTAACGACGAGCGGGTCATGGAGGAGCTGGCAGAGATTATGCTGCGGCACGATATTTCGCTGGTAGTGGTCGGCTATCCGCGCAATCAGTCCGGCAAACCAACACAGCAGACGGAGTTTGTGGTTGATTTTGTCAGACGCCTTGGTCAGCTAGATATTGATGCCGAGATTGCCTATCAGGATGAATCACTAACTAGTGTTCAAGCCGAACAGCGCCTGGCTGGCAAGGTCAAAGATAAAGGCGACATCGATGCTGAGGCGGCGAGTATTATTTTGCAAGATTATTTGGAGGTGCACGGATGAAGAAAATGAAGATTAAAAAACGGCGGTTATGGCTCATTATCGTATCAGCAATTGTTGCGGTAGTGGGCGTGGTGCTGCTTGGCAGTGTCATTTGGTACAAGCAAATGCTTCGTCCGGTCGATGCAGCAGCGCGGCAAAAAATTAGTGTCGAGATCGCCAGTGGCGACACGGCGCAGGTCATCGCCAAAAAACTTGAAGATAAAAAGATTATTCGTAGTGCTTTCGCCATGACGATTTACCTCAAGTTAAATAATGTCATCGGCACGTTCAATAAAGGCGTGTATAGCTTTACACAAGATCAGGACGTAGCGTCGGTGCTTGATCATCTACTCAGCGGTAAGCCGGACCGGCGTTCGGTGCTGTTTTATCCTGGGGCGACACTGCGCGACAAGACTTCGACGCCCGCTACTCAAAAGACCGATGTTGCTAGCGCCCTCAAGCGGGCTGGTTATAGCGATGAGCAAATCACAGCCGCCTTTGCTGCTACTTATACCGGTACGGTACTAAAAAGTAAGCCAGCGACTGCCGATCTCGAGGGCTATATTTATGGTGATACGTATTTTTTGCCGTCAGACGCAACCGCCCAGCAAGCCTTGCAGCGGGCCATCAGTGAGCTAGACCGGGTGGTAACTGAGAATAATCTCGAAAAGAAATTTGCAGCTCGAGGACTGTCGCTGTATCAAGGGTTGACGCTGGCTTCGATTGTTCAGCGCGAGTCAATCGGCTGTCCTGGTAAAACGACCTGCGAGGATATGCGGCGGATCGCCAGTGTGTTTTATAACCGCCTCAAAAAGGATATACCACTGGGGTCAGACGTGACATATCATTATGCTGCTGACAAGGCTGGCGTCGCCCGCTCGCACACACTTAAATCACCGTATAATACGCGTATTCACAAGGGGCTACCACCTGGGCCAATTGCTGCGCCTGGTCTCGCGGCGCTGAATGCTGTGGCTGATCCAGCCCAGGAGGATTACCTTTATTTCTTGAGCGGCGATGATAACGTAACCTATTTCGCTAAGACTGAGGCCGAGCACAAGGCGAATATTACCGCCCACTGTGCCAAAAAGTGCCAATTGCCATAGTTGCCCTTGGCAAATCGCCTATGCTATACTAGGAGTACAGTATAATTCCAAGGAGGGGCAGTATGTCAACGATAGATCAGCAATTTGTAGAATACGTGGTAAAGGCGCTGGTTGGACATCCAGAAGATGTCGTCGTCGAGCGTTTGATTGATGAAAAAGGAGTATTGCTCACGTTGACGGTTAACCCAGAGGACCTCGGTCGGGTTATCGGTAAGCGTGGCGGTACAGCGCAAAGTCTGCGGACGCTACTCAGGGCATTGGGGACAAAAAATGATGCGCGCTACAACCTCAAGATTGTCAATAATGACGGCTTTACGAGTGCTGCACAAACTGTGACCACTGCTGCAGATGATGATTCTGTGGACAACTCAACAGATGAAACTGTGGAAAACAGCTCTTCTTATGCAGAAAATGCTCGAAAAGAGCTTGCAGAACTAGATGATCTTGATATATAATCATAACTAGTTCAAGCACAGACGATATGCGAGAACAGCTCTATGCGAGCAATGGGTAACCATTGAGAGCCTTATT
>CAMURE010000039.1 GCA_947097375.1 uncultured Candidatus Saccharibacteria bacterium | reverse complement strand
AAGAAAAACCACATTCAAGTAATGGCGTATCTAAAGTAATATTTTCAACTTGCTTCTTTTCATTTTTTACTGATGACTTTTTAATCAAATTACCATTAAAGTACTGCTCAATAATGTGATTGAGTTCCTGTTTTGTACTTTTATATTCTAATCCTAATGACTTGCATATCTGCGAAAGTTCTTCACGATACCAATAGTATTGATTAAACTCATCAAACGATGTAATTTTATCAAATTCAGGTCTACTTTTTGTCAATCTTTTATCTCCTCACAACCAATTTGCTTTTTCATATTTAGTATCTACAGCTCCTCAACCTTCACCCGTCGCTGCTCCGTCGTATCCCGCTCGCGCACGGTGACGGTGTCGTCCTTCAGCGTCTGGAAGTCGATGACCACGCAGTGCGGCGTGCCGATTTCGTCTTGGCGGCGGTAGCGTTTGCCGATGTTGCCGTTGTCGTCCCACATCACTCGGCCCGGGTTGGCTTTGGCGAGCTGGGCGTAGACTTCACGGGCTTTTTCTACCAATTCTGGCTTGTTTTTCAGTAGCGGTGAAACGGCAAATTTGACCGGCGCCAAATGCTCTGGCAACGCCAAATACACCCGCTTTTCACCGTTTTGCTCATCCTCACGGTACGCGCCCGACAGCACCGCCATCAGCGCCCGCTCCACACCAAACGACGGCTCAATGACGTGCGGAACAAATTTTGTGTTCGTCCCCTTAACGGTGTATTCCATACTCTTGCCGCTGACCCGCTGGATGTTCATCAGGTCAAAATCGGTCCGGTAAGCGATGCCCATCAACTCCTCACGACCAATTGGATAATCGTACTCGATGTCGATTGTCTTTTTGCTATAGTGCGCTCGATCCTCCGCCGGCACGTCCAGCTCGTGGATATGCTCTGGCTTCAAGCCCAATTCTGCCAAAAACGCATGCGTCGCCGCCAGCAATTCATCAAACGCCTCCTGCCAATGCTCAGGGTCGACGAAATATTCAATCTCCATCTGCTCAAATTCCCGAGAGCGGAAGACGAAGTCGCGCGGCGCAATTTCATTACGAAACGCCTTGCCCTGCTGAGCGATACCAAACGGCAAGTTCGGGTAGAAACTATCGACGACGTTTTTGAAATTAGTGAAGATACCTTGGGCGGTTTCGGGGCGGAGGTAAGAAATACTGTCCTCGCTCTCAGTCGCGCCAACGTGCGTTTTGAACATCATATTAAAGGTGCGCGACTTGCTTAGCGGATTGCCATCGGGACTTTTGATGCCGCGCTCAGCAATTACCGCATCCATCTGCTCCATGGTCATGCCGTCCGCGTCAACGCCATTGTCCTTGAGAATATGATCGGTGCGAAAACGGCGATGATTGACCGTATCTTCGCACAGCGGATCGACAAAGGTATCCACATGCCCACTGGCCTGCCAGACTTTCTGATTCATTAAAATCGCCGCGTCAACGCCATACATGTCGTCGCGCTCGTCAACAAACCGGCGCCACCACAAGTTCATGATATTACGCTTCAGTTGCACGCCTAGCGGGCCGTAATCCCACGTGCCACTCAGGCCGCCATACACATCCGACCCCTGATAAATAAAGCCACGGCGCTTGCACAGGCTGATAATATCTTCCATTTTTGTAGTACTCACAATCTTCCCTTTCTCCGCGTTGGCAACGCGACGATTGTCATCATTATTGCTCCAGTATAGCACATTTGACATATCTTTAATTATCATGGTACGCTTAAAAAATAAGAGCCGAGGGAAGCACGTGATATGGGTGAAAAATACGTACAACGACATAATACTATTAGCGAGAGTCCGACCAATAACCCTGACTTGACCTTTCCTAAAGTATCCACGGGTGATCTCATTCAGCAATTGGAGATGCTCGTCAGTAACCCAGAACTCACCCCCGAACAAAAGCTGACTGAGTTTTGGCAGAGTTTTAATACCCTCACCGATTATCCACCAGATCTAGATAATCGTATTTACTGGCTAATGGACATCCAAAAGCTACTAATTGGCGCTAGTTATCTTGAAAAACTTCTTGAGACTAATACCGATAAAAGCATCATTGGAGATGCTATGCCAGAAACACTACGAGAGCGCGCTGCTGTCGCTTTCGAGCAGTATCGCACATCCTTTGATAGCATCGCTCCCGATAATACTCCTAGTTTGCCTTCCTCTCGGTTATTTGAGAGCGTATGGCGTGCAACAAAGAGCCAACAGCCCAGCCCTACCGCACCTGAAATATGTATTGCACCAGCATTACGAGAGATAGTTAATGAAAAGGAAGCTAGCTCCTTTGCCAAACTATGGCTACAGAGATCATCACGCCCCTCAGATATTCAGGCGACTTTCGATTATGCCCATCAACAAATCGACAAAGAACAGAAAGTGGCGCTGCTGTCAGTCGTCGGCGAGCGTATTGCCGAGACGTTAGTTGACGCTAAAACAACCCTTTTCACCGGCTTTCTCAGACTGCGAGCCGCCCAGATTGCGCACGACCTAGCCGAGCTTGGCTACTACAGCAAGGAAGAGGATATCAACCGGCGAGCGGACGCCATCATAGAGCTGTCAGAACTTGCCACTAGTCTTGAGAACGATACGCAATATAGCATCATAGAACCCGGCATAGCGAAAAACCTGTACGAAAAAGTGAAGTATTTTTGTTCACTGTACAGCAATGAACAAGAAGCGCTAACCAGCAGCGCACCGCCTACCAGACTAGCAGACCACCTGGGTACGGTTGCCGTCGAACACACTACACCGCGGCATGCTGCCTAGCCACCAGCCAGCAACTAGCGATGACCGGGCCGAGGCCACCGATGTGGGTGAGATTTTCCAGCGGCTTGGCCTGAATGAGACGCAGCAGCTTGATGTGATCGGCCATTAGATCACCCTGCTCGCTTGGCCTTAGGGCTTTTTCGCTTGGATCGTACATGTATGATTTATCGCTCGTCAGCATCCGCCCGGCCACGTCAGTGCGTAGATTAAGCTCGTCGCCCAGCAGCCCGGCGTACTGCATATAAAACCACGTCTCGACCAGTAGTCGATCAACCACCGGCCGATCAAGCCACGCCAACACCTGACTGAGCACCGCGAACCACTCCGGCCCATCAACGGTCTCAGTCGCCTGCGCCACCAGCTTGAGCGCCTGGTAAGCGAACTGCATCCGCTCATAATCCTCGAGGATATGCCGATAAAACGCGCTGAGCCTGGCACTGGTCAGCAGTCCCAGCTCGCCGCGGCCCGAACGGATCACCACGTCGCACAGCGCCAGGAGCTCAATGCCGCCAGCCAGTTTGCTCCGCTCGCGGCGCACCCCCTTGGCGATCACCGCCCGCCGCCCCTGAGGCGTTAGTAGCTGCAGCACTCGATCAGCCTCCGCATAATCCGTCCGCCGCAGCACAATCGCCTTGAGTCGCTCACCGTCTTTCATTCGACCTCCTCGCCTAGCACGCTGAGCGCGGCCCGTACGTCATCGGGCGTCATTCGCGCCTTATCGAGCACCGCACGCACGCCAAACGGCCGCAGCTGATCAGGGTCAAGCGCTACATTACTGCACGCCACCACTGGTAGCCGCGCCAGATCCTCATGACTTTGCAGCTCATTGAGCAGTGCCATCCCCGTCTCACCCGCCAGCAGCATATCAAGCACCAAGCCATCCGGCCGCCACTCATCAATCATCACCATCGCCTGCCCAGCCGCCACCACTGTTCGCGCCGTATACCCCGCCTCCACGGCATACCGCTCCAGCACCGCCGCCCACTGCGGGTCATCCTCGATAATCAATAGCTTTTTCATAGTAAGCTCATCTGCTCGCTGAGCGGCACATCAACATAAAACGTCAGTCCGTCTCGATGGCGTATCAGCCCGATCCGCCCGCCCATCGCCCGCGCAAACGTTGCGGCAATATACACCCCAAGTCCACTGCTGTCTGGTCGGGTTCTAGCGGATTTGCGTGTTGTCATCTCATCCACCAGTCGCCGATATTCAGCCAGGCCCATCATTGGCCCAAAATCCCGCACGCCCAGTCGCACCATTGCCCCCGCTTGGCGGACGGTCACGCGAATTGCTGCACCAGCCTCGCTGTAGCGCACCGCATTGTCAAGAAAATTCGTCATGATCCGCCTAAGCAGTAATGGATTAGCCACTACCAGCCGCTTTTTGCCTGTACGTGGCCACATCACCCGCCGACCATACAGCTGTAGCATGTCACGCGACTGATGCGCCAATTGGGTTAACAACGCCAGTGGATTAACTGGCTCTAGTGGAAATAACGTTGGCTGCATATTTGCCGTATGTGCCAAATCCTGCACCAAGGCCAGCGATCGCTCCGCCGTTAGTGTCACCCGCCGCTGCATCAGCTGCGCCTCGACGGGACTGAGCTGGCCATCCTCAACCAATAAACTCATCTGCCGAATCAACGCCAGTGGCGCCTTCAGCTCATGCGCCGCCACCGCTATGCTGGGCATTGCGGCAAACTCCTTATCACTCCACTGTGGCTGCGCCATATAGCTCTAGTATAGCAAACCGAGGCGCTAAAAAGAACCGCTCCCACTCCGCGTCATTTCATACATCAGTCAAGGCAGAGAAAATTACTGTACAAATTTCACTGTCTTGAGAATAGCCTCAAAATCTGGCTTGAAGGTATCAGCATCGGTTGAAAAACGCAGTGTCTTGTCGCGCACCTTCATCAGCACTACCGAGCCGCGCAGGTCCTTACTAAACGCACCGTCAATGCGCGTGGCAGTATTACCGTTATATTCAACACTACTTGAGGTCAGGTCACCTTTTTTCAATAGACTGGCATATTGATCGAGTGTCTTATTAAAGTCGCTGTTGAGAATCTCGAGGCGCAGTGCAAACTTATTTGGGTTATTACTGCTCGTACTCGTTGGTGGCACGATGACTGGATGGAGATATGCCTTATAGTCACCACGATCACCACCGTCAGCTGCTACATAAACACTCCAGGTTTTTGGATACATAAATGAGACGCGGCCATACTGCTCAGGACCAACAAATTCAATGCGCGGGTTTTTGGCTTCTTCGTTAAATTTCTCGCGGTCAGTCTTGGACTGCTCTTCGCGTGCCTTGGCCGAAGCTACCGCCATCCGACTCTCGACTGCAGTCTTTTCCTGCGAATATGCGAGATACGCCCAAATTGCTGCGCTACCAGCTGCCACAAACAGCACAATCGCACTAATGGCTACAATCATCCAGCTATTAACATAACCCTGTTCCATCTCTGTTTTTCTACTCATGTGCATCAGTATAGCTTATGCTTCAGGCGATGTAAAGCCCCTATTGCGCGCTAAAATCCTCG
>CAMURE010000038.1 GCA_947097375.1 uncultured Candidatus Saccharibacteria bacterium | reverse complement strand
TCATCATCATACCCAGCGCCATGATCGCCCAGTGCGCGCCATTTTCCAGATATTTGTACTTGCTAAGCATGCCTGTCCGCAGCAAATATACCGTCAGCGACCGCACCCAAATCGCGCCAGCGCCCAAACCTGCCACGATCAGCAGCACGCTGCTAGTAATAGCAAACGCGCCGATGACGCCGTCAAAGCTAAAACTAGCGTCCAGCACTTCCAGATAGAGCAGGCTAGCGAACGCCGCCCAGCCAGTTTTAACCTTGACTGACTTAGCATCATCCTCATGAAAGAATGAGCCGAACAATTCCAGCCCGATGTGCAGTATAATCCCCAACACCGACGAGATCAGCACCAGCGCCCGATGCGGCGGCTCAACCGTGAAATACAGCACCGCCGCCACGCTAAGCATCAAACACACCTTGAAATTCTCAAACCGCCCAGCCTTGGCCAGCCACGGCTCGACATGCCGCATCCAGTGCACGCGCTTATTATAATCAATGAAATAACTGAGACCAATCATAATCAGAAACGCGCCGCCAAAAGCATCAATCATCGGCGAGGCTTCGTGCAAAATATGGCCATATTCCGCCGGCTTATTCAGCGCCAAATCAACCACCTCCATAAACCTATGGCCGCTCGCCACCATCACGATGATAATCGGCAGCACGAACCGCACCACAAACACCGCCACAAAAATTCCAACCGTCAGGAAAATTTTCTGCCAAACCTGGCTCATACCAGCCAACACCTTGCTGTTAATTACTGCGTTATCGAAACTAAACGTCACCTCGAGCACCACCAAAATTACGAACAGCCACAACCCATTAAGGCCTAGTTGGGTGAAAATCAGCCCGCCCAACGCCAGCGTTAATAGCGCCGAAAACCAAAAAATCCGAAATGGGTGATGTGAGTGTAGCCAATGTTTCATACTAATTTTTAGTATAGCATGCTAGGCGGGGAGTAGTATAATAGAAATTATGTCGTCACTACAGACAATATATCAGCGCACAACCACCTGGCTCAAAGACCATAGCGACGCGATCCGATGGACTGTCGTCGGCCTGTTTGGGATTATCGTCATGCAGTACGGTTTACAAATCGACCTCTGGCTGATCGCTCATCCGCCACACACATGGGCCGAGACGCTAGCACCGCTGGCGCAAGATTTCCTGACACTAACCTGCAGCGTCATCGTTGAGGCCACACCATTTCTCATTATCGGCATCATCGTTTCTGCTCTCATTCGCCGTTTCCTGCCGCCGGATCGATTGCTGAAAATCCTACCCAAGCACACGCTCATTCGCCGCATTCTCCTCTCGCTCGTTGGCATCGCGCTGCCAGTCTGTGAGTGTGGCAATGTGCCAGTCGCCCGCAGCCTCCTAGCGCACGGCCTCAAGCCCGCTGACGTCATCAGCTTTCTCCTCGCCGCGCCGATCCTCAATCCGATCACCATCATCGCCACTATGACCGCCTTTAGTTTTGAACCACGCATGGTCTGGTGGCGCATCGGCTTTGGCTTTCTGATCGTCCAGCTGACCACTCTGATCGTCAGCTTTATTCACCCCAAACACGTCCTCCAGCCGTCATTTGCTGCCTCCTGCACTGACCCTCATCCAACGACCTTTCGCCACATTCTCGCTGATTCTCGCAACGAATTTTGGCAGCTCACCACCATGCTCGTCCTCGGCGCCATGATCGCTGCCGCCACCCAAGTGTTTGTCCCGCGCTCCATCATCAACGCCGTCGGCGGCGACATCATCCTGTCGGTCATCGCCATGATCGGCCTCGGCTTCGTCGTCTCTATCTGCTCCAGTGTCGATGCGTTTTTTGCGCTGGCCTACGCCCGTATCTTTACCAATGGCTCTGTCCTCGCCTTTCTGCTAACTGGCCCGATGATCGACATCAAGCTCATTCTCCTCATGAGAAGCACCTTCCGCCCGCGCTTTATCTTGCTAGTCATGCTCATTATTTTCAGTCTGTCACTCGCGACAGGAATCGGAGTCAATCTATATGCGCGCTAAGTTCACCCCGTTGTTACGCGCTAGCGGTGGGCTACTCGCCTGTGGCTATATCATTCTCATCGCCGTCCGCGGCCAGCTCGGCTTTTACATTCATCCGCGCTACCATCTGCTCGCCGTCGTGGCAGCCATGACTGGCAGCATGTTACTAATCCTCGATATCATCTTGCAGCTACGCCATAACCCAGCAGGGAAGCGACGAGCCTCCGCTGGCGCGACAACCACGAAGCACCCAGAAAAGCCGCGGCGCAAGATCCCTATACTGGCAATCGTCACCGCCGGCATCCTCGCTCTGGCCATCGTCCTGCCACCGCGCCCGTTGTCCTCGTCCAGCGCTGCCAATCGCGCCACGTCCGGGCCAACCAGCACGACCGGCCGCTGTGAAAAACCAGAGCCGCTTGATGGCAAGCCCGTTTCGATGAACCGCTGGCGTAACGCGTTTGACGACTGCCCGAATGACAGCTTTTTTGACGGCGTAACCATTGACGTCACCGGCTTCGTGGCGCGCGACCCGAGTGGCTTTTATGACAACCGCTACTTCGAACTCTCACGCTTCGTTATCAGCTGCTGCGCCGTCGACAGCACCCCGATCAACATCCTCGTTAAATCCCCAGACGCCGAGCGTTACCGCAACAACCAATGGCTACAAGTGCGCGGCCAGGTTAAACGTGAGCTATCTGGCGGCCGAGCTGTCTATGTGCTCACTAACCCCACCATCACCCCAACCACCGAACCAGCCAATCCATACGAATTCCTCGGCGTCTAGCTATGTATCATTATTACGACAATGTCTCAATTAGTTTTCAACGCTCTCACGCCTAAGCGGCCTGCTTGTACACAAAGACTGAATTAATCACCTCATCTGTCGGATGGTATTCCTCCATCAGCTGCACACCCTCAAAAGCGTGAGCATCAAATCCTGGATAGAGCAGGGTGCGCGCCCCATACGCCCCGCGCGCAAGGAGTCGCCCGTCTGGTTTGAGCGCTGGTCGTACATGATCAACGATCGCTTGCTTTGCCGCCAGCGTCTCACCGGCCAGCCCCGCCACATATATCGCATCATATCGCCCCTCATCCAGCGCCGCTGACTGACCCAGACTGGTCATAAATTCACCCGACCAATCAAGCGCCGCCGCAAGACCGCGCGATAACTCAATCGCCTCGTCCGACGCATCAATATGCGTAATCTGCGCTCCCGTTAATTGATGCAACCACCATCCCGTCAGCGGCAATGGCCCACTACCGATCATCGCAACCTCCGAGGAGCCACACAGCCACAGCCCAGCTCGCCCCAGTAGTCCAATCTCACGCCGCGTCAACTCCTTATAATTTTCATGATACGGAAATTCTTTTAGTTCTGACCACGGGCTGTCCGCCCCTGTGATACGCCTCGACCAGTACTGCTCCAGTTTTCCTTCGGCTACCGCGCAGCGCTGCTGCACCTGATGGCGAATATCCTCGTCGCATAGTAGCGGCTCTTTACCGTGTGCCACCACTTTCTCAACTAATTCAGTAAATGCCGTATTAACTTCCTCAGAAGGTGTGAGCTGCGGCAAGCTCAGCACTCGTTCAATACATTCTTTCATAGCTCATCAGTATGGCGTATTGTGTGGCTTATTGCAATTTTGTCGCAATAAGTGCTACAATTGCGACATGGATACCTTACGCGACATCTTTCGCCAAGCCGACCTTCGCCTGACCAAATCACGCTGCGAAGTCTTTACGGCACTCGAATCCATCGATGTGCCACTGACCATCGCCGAAATCGCCAAGCGCTGCCCGAACACCAATCGCACCAGTATTTACCGCATCCTCGAAACCTTTCACGAGCTCCACGTCATTAACACCATCCACATCGGCTGGAAAGTCCGTTATGAGCTCGCCGAGCCATTCATCAAGCATCATCACCACCTCTACTGCACACGCTGTCATAACGCCGAACCACTAGAAACGCCAGAGCTAGAACGGCTCATCGCCTTAATCGGCCGGCGCCATAACTTCTGTGTCGAGCGCCATCACTTTGAACTCGAAGGAGTGTGCCAGGCCTGCATGGCAGCTGGTGATACGCAGCCTGGCTCAACCAAGACGACGAGCCAAGCCTAATCAGCCGCCGGCAGCAGCTATGTCAATTCCAACGAGCCACACGGGGCCCGCTATCTCTCTTACAAACTACACCTCAAGCTTCGCCCGTAGCATATCCCGCTCGCGCGTCAGCATCCGGTAGCGCTTAAACGCGCTCATCAGCTCATTGCGTGCTGTCGCGTCTAGGTCAAAAATCGCCAGCAGCACCGAATCAATTTCCTTGACCGCCCGCTGCGCCTCTGACAAATTCGCCACACCCGGCACCGTGTCGAGGTATTCCTCGCGAATCGCTTCGGTCTTTTTCTCATATAGCGCCAGCCGCTTGGCCGGGCTCTCGGCCGCTTTTTTACTCAGCCGACCCAGTGCCTTTTCATACTCCTGTCGCGCTGCTAGCACCGTCACATAATCAATATTCAGCCCGAACAGCCGGGCCGCCAAGCCGCCGCGCTCCTGCTCAATCGCCACCATTTCTCGCTCAATTGCCGCTAAGCGCCTCGTTACCTCGCGCCGCAGTTTCTTAACCTGACGGCCAGCCCGCAGCCGCTGCCAGCATCGCACCAGCCCCCGGGCCTGCTTATCCACCACAGTCACACCAACCTCACCGAGCACCGCCCGGTACAGTTCATACCTCATAAAGTCTTCAACCTGCTGCCGACAGACATCAGTTGGCTGCCGGGCAAACGCTAGCGTTCGCTGATACGGCTTTTTCTCTCGCCTTGACGTAAACTGCGACCTAGCAAAGGCCAGTCGCTCCTCCTCGAGCCGCACCGGTATCATCATGGCAATCAGCTGTTGCTGCGACGACGTCTCGGCCAGTAAATCCTCCCGCAAGGCTTGTTGCAACATTGTCGCGTTATGTGCCGAGGTGATTATCTCTAGCCTCGGCAACCATCCGTCCCGCCACGCCGTCAACATATCGTGCATCGTGCGCTTGCTACGATTCAGCACCCTCGCGTCTCGCCGAAATCGTCGCGGCACGCGCGCCAAGACAGTAGCTGCCTGCGCGCGGAACACCAACGGGCGCTCTTGGCTTAATTTGACTAAGGTATCGTGCTCAATTGTCTGCGTCATTATGTATTCACTATACTATTTTAGAGACAAAAAGTCAATATTATGCTCACGCATATTCGTCTAACGTCTCGCTTTCCGGCAGGTCACCTCACACCAATTCACGCCCAACCTTCACTTACACGGTGCAAGATCACGCCAAAAACCCAACTAAAAAAGCGCCAGGTAAGGGTGGGCATCACCTGGCGCTTTGTTACCCTTCAACCCACCCGAGCTCCCGTATTTATAGCGAAGCGACTACGGCCAAAACTCCAAAAGGCCGGCGCCTGACAACTGTCAATACCATAAGTACTCGCCTCATACGAGGTCGCCTTTAAAAAAGGGTAGTTAAAGGGGTTAGTATGCGCGTAACGTTGAATCGCAAAAAGTGGAGGGTAAGA
>CAMURE010000037.1 GCA_947097375.1 uncultured Candidatus Saccharibacteria bacterium | reverse complement strand
CGCAATTTATGCGCCGCCCACAAACCATTTTCATCCGTCCAATCACCCTTGCGAGCTTTCAGTCTGTCGCCCATCGTCGTACCCGCCACGCCACAGTCGCGCATGGCTTTGTCGAGCAGTTTGTCGGCTTTAACAATCGCCATCTGCAAGCCGTCTGAGCCGCCCGCTTTTGCACCATGTTGAATTGCCCGCCAAACTTTTCGGTACATTTCCCTGTCGAGTTTTTGATGTCCACGTGATGTTAATTGGATAAAAATAATTAACAAAGCACCAATCACCAGCGCCGCTACTACCAGCGCGATCAATAATCCGTCCATCAGGCAGCCTCCACTTCTGAGGCCAACTTCAACAAGTTGCTGTCTGACTGATAATCACCAATCAACTGCACGCCAATTGGCAAACCTTCATCGTTACTTCCAGCTGGCACAGAAATCGCCGGTAGTCCCGCCAGGCTGGCCGGCACGGTCATGATATCCGCTAGATACATTTTAATTGGATCATTGGTATTTTCGCCAAGTTTGAACGCCGGTGTTGGCGCAACTGGCATCAACAGTGTGTCGTACTCAGCAAACAACTGTTTGAACTCATTGATAAGCAGCGTGCGCGCTTTTTGCGCCTGCATGTAGTAAGCATCAAAGAAACCGCTCGACAACACAAAGCTACCAATCATAATTCGCCGTTTGTTCTCCGTCGTAAAACCTTCGTTGCGACTGCGACCATATAATTCCGCCAGCGTTTTCACCTCAGCCGCCCGGTGACCATAGCGCACGCCATCATAGCGCGCCAAGTTTGACGATATCTCTGCCGGCACAATGATGTAATACATCGCCAACGAATGCTGCATCATGCTGAGATCCACTTCTTCAACGTCATAGCCGAGCTGCTTCAATTTCTCAGCATAGTCAAGCGTTTTCTGATGAACCGCCGCGTCCACGTCATCAGTCATACACTGCTTAACCAAACCAATCTTCTTCTTGGTAAAACCCGACTGATGCTGCCAAAAGTCCGGTAGTGTCGTCATATCCTTATCGTCACGGCCCGCCATGATTTCCATCACCAGATTAGCGTCATCAGCATTGGTTGCAAAACAGCCAATGGTGTCGGTGCTTGAGGCCATGGCCACCACACCGTAGCGACTGACTGCGCCGTAGGTCGGCTTGACACCAACCACGCCATTGAAGCTAGCTGGCTGACGAATCGACCCACCAGTGTCGGTACCCAACGCAAACGGCACCACGTCAAGCGCCGTCACTACCGCCGAGCCGCCCGATGAACCGCCAGCTACGCGAGTTTTATCCGCAGCGTTTTTGGTCGGACCAAAGGCCGAATTTTCCGTCGAACCACCATGAGCAAAGGCGTCCAAGTTGGCTTTACCGATGCAAATTGCACCTTCAACCTCCAACTTCTCAACGGCCGTGGCCTGGAGTGGCGCGTTAAAATTCTCGAGCATCTTCGAGGCAGCAGTTGTCGGCGCCCCAAAGGCCAAGAAATTGTCTTTTACCACAAACGGCACGCCAGCCAGAACACCTGGATTCTCACCTTTTCGGATTTGATCGTCAATTTCTCTAGCTCGGTCCAGCGCCCGCTCTTCCGTCAAGCTCAGCAGCGCATGATATTCTTCAATCTCGCGCGCTCGTCGCAACGCTTCTTTGACATTTTCGACCGCGCTTTTCCCGGTAAAATCACTAATCTGACTCATCACAACACCTGCGGCACTTTCACTTGATGATTCTGTTTTTCGGGCGCTAACTCAAGCAGCTTTTCTGCAGAAATCCCCGGCTGAACCTCGTCTTCACGCCAGACATTCTCCAGTCCCGTCACTTGATAAGTTGGCTCCACGCCAGACGTATCAAGCTCACCAAGCTGCTCAATGTAGCCAATTATATTTTCCAAATCCTGGCGCAGTCCATCAACTTCATCATCGGCTAATGCCAGACTACTCAAACTCGCCAAGTGCTGAATATCACTGGTAGAAATAGTTGTCATGCAGTCTATTATAGCACTGTCTCTGGGAAAACCTAATAACTGATCAGTCGTGGCGAATGAAGTGTCACCATCTGTGGCAAGCCGTACATACTAATGCCAGACCCGAGCGACAATCCACCACGATTCCAGCCAATGGCTGCTGCTGTCGCCGCGTCCGTTGCCTCGTTTGGTGCGTCTGGTCGCTCAACATAACTAATTTTACTAGCACCACGATCAGCAACATACATTCGACCATCTGGACCGCGTAGAACCTGGCCGCCGCCATCCGCCCCTCTACTCATATCAATTGAATCACGATAACGCGGTGTCGGTGATATTGGCAAGGAGTCACTCAGCGTACAATCCCGGAAATACTCGCATCCAGTAAAGCCAATAAATCGCTCCGTTCCCTTAATAGTTGCTCCGTTATGGCTCCGAATATCATATCGCCAGAGTTCCCCGGTATATATCTTTGACAGATAGACATGGTCACCGTTTGGCGAAAAATCTGCAGCATAACCATAGCCCTTATCGGGTGCGCCGCCGGTGTACACGCCGCCCGTCCAGTTAGCAATCGGCGTCATATTAGTATCGGCACCAGAGATATCAAAGATATGTGCTACACCCGCATTCCCTGCACTGTTTGCGCAGTTGCTTCCACCCATGAATACCAGCATCTTTGTCGCCTCATTGTTAAAGTTAATTGCGCCGAAGCCGGTCAGTGATGGATTTGATGGATTTGGCTGTGTGATACATGGCTGGCCGGAGCCGGAAGGTATAGTGTATACTGCTGCATTTGGTGTTTGAATAGTTGCTCCGTTATCAGTTGAAAAAATATTGAACGCATATATTTGATTTGGCAAGCCCGACCGATACGTATATACGACAGCACCGTTCCCAGCATTATTCGGAACAGCATTCATCGCTTCACCAGTATATTTACGCGAAAAACTACCAGCCATACCAATTGACATATTCTTCTTTGTCACCCGCCCCAGTGGGCTGCCCGTAAAATCAACGATGTGATAATACAGCGTACCAAATTTCAACTGCTCGCGTCCATTTGCCGTATTGGACACTACGACATATTTAGACTCCTCCTTATTAATTGGAAAAGCGACCACTGCCTGCGTACCAGTACGCGATCCACAAAGCCCCTGTGGTGATTCACTATAATATGCGGATTGGCCATCATCACATGTTGGATTGCCGTCAGTTACTGAACCGTCAATCTGCATCAGATTTCGCGCTGAATTCCAGATACGGATCCCGTCAGAATAGAATTTCAAATTACCATTACGGTCGGTAATGGTTGTTAGCCCCTCGCTGGATAGACCACTTGAATGTGGTGGAAATGGATGTGGCGTTGGCTTGTCAGAGCCACCAGTGCCAAAATCAAGACACACCGTACCACCGATACACCACCAGCGCTTACTGGCGCGCGTCCCAGTAAAGTCAACTTCTGGAATGGCTTGCTGGCGCGAATTATAAATATACGTCTTATATGCGCGACCATCGGATTTCCGAATCAGTTCAAGATAGCCTTTGACATCGGCTCGCCGCGGATTAGTTGTCGAGGTATACTCACCGACGAAGTATGAGCGCAGCTTGTCATTGCGAAATACATCAATAGCTGTGCCGTTACCACGGCAGTCAGTTCCCGGCCGCACACCCGAAGCAATGGCATTATCATAGCCACGGCTGATACACTCATTCATTCGTACCACACCAGCCTCAGCCGCTTCACGTGCTAACTGGTTATAGTACTGCTCTACCAAAGCATTAGCTGCGGCTGACGCCAGCTGAAGACCGGCCAACAAAAGTAGCAGCAGCATAATACTGGCTACAAGGACGGTAGGCAATACAAACCCACCGTCCTTATCCCACCCAGATGCCCTGTTAGTCACATCCAACTCCGTACTTGTCGCATAGCGTTGAACGAACGTTGCGTTGTGTATTGGTCTTGGTGTACGTCGAGCCAGTATCATGTACCTGAACGGCCACAGTGATTGCA
Source organism: uncultured Candidatus Saccharibacteria bacterium (assembly GCA_947097375.1). Next base: position 1,691 of record CAMURE010000037.1, on the reverse strand, counting down.
CCGGCAACCAGTGCCGCTCCCGCTGCGCCTAGCAGGACCAACGACATCATCTTAGACATATTGCGGCCAGAGATAATCCCCTCAAGCATCCACAGTGTCGTACCAATTACACCCAGGGACAAGAGATACGGTACAAACTCGCCGAGATACAGCGCGCCATACACCGTAGCAGCATCACCGGCGCCGATGAACAGTAGCGAACTGACGAGAATTGTCACTAGTTTCGCTACTAGCACAATCGCTGGAATTGCCAATGCACCAAATGCACCGTATGTTACCACCCTGTATGCAGTACTACTGGTGTAGCTATCACGATCTGGAATAGCTCGTGAAACGCGACCAAATGTGATGAACGCGACGACTGCAAATAGCGTTGCTAATACACCCGCCATTACGATACCTGTTCCTGGTGTTACCATCTTTATTGATAGCATGTCAGCTAGCCAACCAGCAGTTGAAGTTGCTGTCGCCGTCGTCGCACCATTAACTTTTACCCAAGCACTAAATAGCTCCACTGATACCTGCGCGAATAACAATGCTGATATAACCGTCGACACCATTGCGAGCAAATACTCAAACGTTAGCCACTTTGCCTTGCCGCGATTTGGATCAGCTGTGGCTTGAGGATAGTATGCTACCGGCTGTTGGACTGATGAATTATCTACATCCTGCACCGGCTGCGTCGCCTCTGATGTTGGTATTGTTTTCTTTTGTGCCATAATTATTACCTCCGCTTATGCTAACCTCATTCTACATGGTCTGGCGAATTTCTGCAATCAAATCGCGCAGCTCCGCGGCTTTTTCAAATTCTAAATTGGCGCTATGCAGCTCCATTTGACCAGTCAACTCCTTGATCAGCGTTGGATACTCGTCCTTTGGAATTTTCTTCAAATCAAGCTTCGGTTTTTTGTCCGATTCTTTTTGCGGGATGATGGAACGCAGGCCATCGTCAATCTTCTTCTGGATGGTTTGCGGCGTGATGCTGTGCTCCTCGTTGTATTGCTGCTGGATAGCGCGACGACGATTTGTCTCGTCAATCGCTCGCCGCATACTATCAGTCACGGCATCACCATACATCAGCACCCGCCCGTCCACATGCCGCGCTGCCCGGCCAATCGTCTGAATCAGCGCCTGTTCACTACGCAAGAAACCTTCCTTATCAGCATCCATAATCGCCACTAGACTGACCTCTGGCAGGTCCAGCCCCTCGCGTAGCAAATTGATACCGACTAATACATCGTACGTCCCCAGCCGCAAATCTTTGAGAATATCACCGCGCTCCAATGTGTCAATTTCGCTGTGCAGATACGCCGTTTTCACGCCATTGTCGGTCAAGTAGGCACTTAAGTCCTCAGCCATACGCTTAGTCAAGGTGGTTACTAGTACGCGGTGGCCGTTGGCGATAGTCTGGCGAATCTCCTCCATCAAATCATCGACCTGCCCTTCGGTCGGCCGCACCTCAATTGGCGGATCAAGCAGCCCCGTCGGCCGAATCAACTGCTCAGCTGGCTTCGGCGAATGGGCAATTTCATAGTCGCCCGGCGTCGCCGATACATAAATCGCCTGATGAATATGCTGATCAAACTCATCAAACCTGAGCGGACGGTTATCCAGCGCACTCGGCAGACGAAACCCATGCTCCACCAACACTTCCTTGCGCGCCCGGTCGCCGTTATACATACCGCGGACTT
>CAMURE010000036.1 GCA_947097375.1 uncultured Candidatus Saccharibacteria bacterium | reverse complement strand
TGTGGGCGATTTGGTTGCCGCCAAAAAGCACGGTGCCAGCAAGTTTTGATGACGATGAGCCGTTTGTGCTGGACGCGCGACCGCTGCGCGGTGTGCTCAGTCAAGGCATGTTGGCGGCGGCGGATGAGCTGGATATCGGCACGGATCACGAGGGGATTATTGAGATTCGTGAACAGGACGTGCCGGCGGGCGTTGAGCTCACGGCGGGTGCTCGTTTCGCGGAAATGTTTGGGCTGGACGATTACGTACTGGACATTGAAAATAAAATGTTTACTCATCGGCCGGATTGTTTTGGGCAACTCGGCGTGGCGCGCGAGATTGCTGGGATTTTTCATCAACAGTTTACCAGCCCCGAGTGGTATAACGTGATTCAAGAATTTACCGGCGGCGACGGTCTTGAGCTTGAGATATTCAATGAGGCGACTGAAGTGGTGCCGGTGTTTTCAGCGGTAGCCATCAAAAATATTGAGGTGCAGCCAAGTCCGCTATGGTTGCAGTGTCAATTGGTGGCGATGGGCGGCAAGCCGATTAACAACATTGTTGACGCGACGAATTACATGATGCTGATGACGGCGCAGCCAACGCATGCCTATGATTATGACAAATTACGCGGGTCTACACTCGGGGCGCGGCTGGCTCGTGACGGTGAGAAAGTCAGTCTGCTTAATGGCAAGGAATATGAGCTGACGACAGATGACATCGTCATTGCTGATGGTGAGGGCGTGATTGGTCTGGCGGGAATTATGGGCGGTGCCGACACTGAGGTTTCGGGTGAAACCAAAAATATCGTTCTGGAATGCGCCAACTTTGACATGTATGCGCTGCGCCGCACGGCTATGCGTCATGGTATTTTTACCGATGCGTTGACGCGATTTAATAAGGGCCAGTCGCCGGCACAAACCGACCCCGTCCTCAAACAGTTGATGGGTATGGTTGGTGGTGTGCAGGCCAGCCCCGTGTTATTTAAGAGCTGCCAATCTCTGCGCTCCGTATTGACTGGCGGTACGCACTGGTGCGGTGGGTTGTTGGTGCCGAGTGGATTTGTTGAAGAGCGGCTCGGCGTAAATTTTGCCGACGGTGAAATGAATGCGCTGCTAGGAAACGTTGAGTTTTTCGTTGATGAAGGGCATGAGTATGGTGAGGACAGTATGATGGTCTACAGCCCATTCTGGCGCACCGACCTTGAGCTACCGGAGGACATTGTCGAAGAAGTTGGCCGGCTCTATGGCTTTGATAAATTGCCGCGTCAATTGCCAATGCGCAGCATCAAATCAACACCGAAAAACCTGCGTCGTGAACTAAAAAACGCTGTTCGCCAAAGTCTGTCACGTGCTGGCGCTAACGAGGTTGTAACGTACAGCTTCGTTCATGAACGCATCCTGAAAAACGCCGAGCAAGACATTAGCCAGGCATACAAATTATCAAACGCCCTCAGCCCTGACCTGCAGTACTACCGCTTGACAGTGCTGCCGAGTTTGCTCGACAAGGTTCACGCCAACATCAAGGCTGGTCATGATGAATTTGCCTTGTTTGAGATGGGCAAGGGGCATATCAAAATGCATGGTTTGGGCGAAGATGGCCTGCCAGAAGCCAGCCAGTTCACCGACATCGTCTATGCTGCCAAAAAGCCGGGAGCGGGTGCGCCATTTTACACAATTCGTCGCTTGGTTGAGCAGCTGGCACATGACCTTGGTGCCAAACTGGTGTTTAAGCCGATCGAACAAGAGCGTAATTTCCCAGTCACGGCACCGTTTGACCAATCGCGTAGTGCATTGGTCGAGACAACCGACGGGCAGTTTATCGGTATAGTCGGAGAATTGAAACAGTCAGTCATCAAGAATTTCAAATTGCCGGCGTACGTAGCGGCGGCGAGCTTGGATACAGCTAGCCTAGAGGCTGTTTACGCTAAGCGAGGTAGTCATTACCAACCGCTCAGCCGCTATCCATCAACGACGCGCGATGTCTCGCTCAAAATACCATCCGCTGTCAGGTATCAGCAGCTACTACAGACGCTGGGTGGGGCCATACAGGCGGCCGATATGAATGTGCAGATTGAGCCACTCGCTATTTACCAGTCTGAGCATGATGCAGTGCAGAAGACGATGACATGGCGGCTGACGTTTACCTCGCACGAGCGGACATTGATGGACAAGGATATCGCGCCGGTGATGCAGCAGATTGAACAAGCGGCCAAAGATGCGTGGGGCGCTGAAGTAGTCTGATGAAGCCGCTGATTCACATGCTCCGATATGCACGCGGCATGGGCAGATACTACATCGGGGTTAGTATTAGCTCAGTTGTTGTGGCGCTGACCGGCATCGCGGTGCCGTTCGTGATTTCGCGGGCGACCAACTTGATGGTTGAAGTGGTCGAGGGCGGCAATGTAGGAATTGAGCAGGCGATTTTCTTGGCGCTGGTGCTGCTGGTGCTTGACGTGACGAATACGATGGTGCGAAACCTTGGCGGTTACTGGGGCGACGTGATGGCCACGCGGCTCAAACAGCAGCTGTCGACGCGGTACTATCATCACTTGCTTGGCTTGCCGCAAAGTTATTTTGATGGTGAGCTGACTGGGACAATTATCAATCGCCTCAACCGCGCGATTACCGAAACGACGAACTTCCTGAACATGTTTGCCAACAACTTTTTCCAGATGCTACTCACGACGGGCATCACTATCGGCATCGTTCTAGTGTACAGCCTGGAGTTGGCGGTAATGGTGGTCATCATGTACCCGCTATTTATGTGGCTGACGGCGCTAACCAGCAAGAAATGGCAGGCCTTTCAGAACCGTAAAAATCACGAGACAGATATGGCCAGCGGTCGGTTCGCCGAAGTCATTGCTCAGATCAAAGTTGTCAAAAGCTACGTTCGCGAGTCGCTTGAATATCGTCATTTTGCCAAACGCTACCGCAAAACAATCGCTATTACGCGCAAGCAGTCTCGCTACTGGCACAGCATGGATATCGTGCGCGGCGTGGTGCTGTCGGTCATTTTTTTCATGATTTTTGCGTACATTTTTGTGCAGACGACCGAGCGGCGTTTTTCGATCGGCGATATGGTGCTGCTGATCACGCTGATTAATAATTTGCGGATTCCACTGTTTAATATGAGTTTCATTGTTGATAATTTCCAAAAGGCTCTGGCCGGGAGTAAGGATTTTGTTGGCGTAATGACGCTGCGCCCAGCTATTGAAGATGTGCCTCACGCGCCGGAACTAGTCGTGAGCCGCGGAGCAGTTGAGTTTCGCAATGTCTCATTTCGCTATGCTTCTGCCATGCAAAAACCAGTGTTGACCGACATCTCGTTCACGCTTCGTCCCGGTGAGCATGTCGCTCTCGTCAGTGAGTCGGGTGGCGGCAAGACCACCTTGACGAACTTGCTGATGCGCTTGTACCAGCCAGATAGTGGCGAAATTACCATTGATGATGTGGCCATTGACGCAGTGCAGCAAAAGAGCTTGCGTCGTCACATCGCCACGGTGTTTCAGGAGCCGGCGCTCTTTTCCGGTACAATTCGTGAAAATATCGCCTATGGCGCCGACGAGCCGACGGATGAGCAGATAATCGCCGCTGCCAAGGCCGCCAACGCGCACGACTTCATCAGCGAGCTTGATAAAGGGTACGATACGCAAATTGGCGAGCGCGGCCTCAAGCTGTCCGGTGGTCAAAAGCAGCGTATCGCCATCGCGCGGGCGGTGCTCAAGGATGCGCCAATTCTCATCCTCGACGAGGCAACGAGCAATCTTGACAGCAAGAGTGAACATCTGGTGCAGCAGGCGCTGGGGCGGCTAATGGAGGGGCGGACGACGCTGATCATTGCTCATCGGCTGAGTACCATTGCTATGGTAGATCGGATCGTGACGCTAAAACATGGCCGGGTTGACGAGATTGGTACGCCGAAACAGCTGGCGAAATCAGGTGGCATTTATGCTAACTTGCTCAAGCTGCAGCGGACAGCTGGCGTGGGGATTGACGACGAACTAGCGCGTTATGACATTGCGGCTGAGGGGAAACATTGATATAATTTCAAGGTAAGATAAAGGAGGATTATGGCGACGACGAGGGGACAGCGACTCGGTATATGGATCATCACGGGGACATTAGCGGTTGGGACAATTGGCGGATTTATCGCCATGATGGTGCAGCCAGGCAATGATGCCAAAGATCAGGCCGAGCTACAGCAGGCGCAAGAAGACTACAAAAAGGCAACTACCGAGTGGCAAAAGAAAGTTGACGCTCAGACGGCGGAATTAAACAATAAATATTACGCTAAATTCGCTGAATTTGGTTCACGAGTCGGTGTATTTGAAGCTGGCGACGTCAAGGAGCTGGGTAAAGAAGATGTGGTGGAAGGTGACGGCGCAGAAGTCAAGGACGACACCAAATTTGCGGTTTACTACATCGGCTGGAATGCCAAGGGCGAGATTTTTGACCAGTCAATCGCTGACGGTAAATTGAAAGCGCCATTTGCCATAAACGGTCCGGCGAATACGGCAGTCATCCAGGGTTGGAAAGAGGGCCTGGTCGGTATGAAGATCGGTGGTGTGCGTGAATTGACGATTCCAGCTGATAAGGCGTACGGCAGTCAAGGTCAAGGCGACAAAATTCCTGCCAATGCACCACTGAAATTTGTCATCATGGCTATCGAAAAGCCAGCAGATATTCCGCAACCAGAAATGCCAGAAATCATCAAACGATATTATAAATCAAGGGGGGTCAATGTCTAAAGAAGTTATCATCGTTGGCGCTGGTCCAAGCGCACTCACCGCAGCCATCTATTTGTCGCGTGAAGACGTGCCAACAACACTGTATGAACGCGGCGTGGTCGGCGGCATGGCGGCTATTACTGACCAAATTGACAATTACCCAGGGTTTGCTGAGGGTGTGACCGGCATGAAGTTGGCGTCCGAATTGCAGCAGCAGGCTGAGCGGTTCGGTGCGAATATCGAGTACGGCGATGTGACGGAGCTGAAGCAAGTTGATGGTGAATTGGAATTGACGATCGATAGTCAACCGGTGCGAGCCAAAGCAGTGTTGCTAGCCACTGGCTCAAATCATCGCAAGCTGGGTGTGCCAGGCGAAGACGAATTGTATGGTCGCGGTGTGCATTACTGTGCGACGTGCGACGGCGCCTTTTACCGCGACAAGCGTTTGATCGTCGTTGGCGGCGGCAACTCGGCAGTGCAAGAAGCGATATTTTTGACTCGCTACGCCAGCCATATTGACCTGCTGGTGCGCAGCGAATTACGCGCCAGCGATGTCCTGCAAAAAGAACTGCAAAAATACGTTGACGCAGGCAAAATTACCGTCCACCTTGGCGCGACAACTGATGAGATTATCGTCAAAGATGATAAGTTTTACGGTGTTACATCAACCCAAAATGGCGAACAAAAAGAATTTACTGCAGACGGCCTGTTCGTCTTTATCGGCCTTATCCCGAACACGCAGTTTTTGGCAGATTCGGACGTTGAGCTGGACTTAGGCGGACATATCATCACCGACGAACATTTGCACACCAACATTCCTGGTGTCTTTGCTTCGGGTGACGTCCGTTCGGGCGCAACTATGCAAATTGCTTCGGCGGTTGGCGAGGGTGCGGTGGCGGCATTGCAGATTCGTGAATATTTACAAGAAAAAGCCAGAGAGGAGTAGATCATGGCAGATTTTA